>CAMWQQ010000038.1 GCA_947176455.1 uncultured Odoribacter sp.
TCTGAAAAAATAAGCATCTATGATTAACCGAAACATCGCCCCGTCCCTCGCCCCTTTGTCCATTCCCGCCCTCCTACCTCATCGAAAAACGGTATTAGACAACGGCATTGAAATCGTGTACATCCACGACCCGGCGCAGAAGGTATTCAAAACAGACATCGTATTCGAAGCGGGCATATACTATCAGCCACAACCTCTGATTGCCTCCGCCACCATCCACATGCTGAACGAGGGTACCAGCCAACACCGGGCAGAAGAGATTGCCGACTTGTTCGACTATTACGGGGCATACGTGGATTTCTCCTGCGGACTGAACAAATCCGAGGTCAGCCTGATTTCATTGAACAAATACGCCGGAGAGACCCTCTCCATGCTGGCGGAAATGCTGACGGACAGCACAATTCCCGACAAGGAACTGGATATTTTCTTGACCAACAGGAGACAGGAATTTCTGGTCAACAACGAGAAAACCGCCTACCTTGCCCGAAAGAAATTTTCCGAACTGCTGTTCGGCTCCGATCACCCTTATGCCAATCGGGTGACGGAAAAAGACTTCACCCAAGTGACAGCTTCCCCGGTACGGGAATTTTACCACCGGCACATCAATGCCCACAACTGCCGGATTGTGGCTTGTGGCAATGTCGACGACCACATATTGCAAACCCTCTCTACGCAATTTTCCCGGCTCACCGTACCGGCACAAAGCCCGGAGGTTCGAGAACAGCCCTTTGCCCCTGCACGACCGGGATTTTACCATATCCCAAAAACGGACTCCATTCAGTCGAGCATTCGAATCGGCAAAGCCGGAGTCCGGCTGACAGAAACCGATTACGCCGGATTCATGCTACTCAACACGATACTCGGAGGCTATTTCGGTTCACGCCTGATGTCGAACATCCGGGAAGAGAAAGGCTACACCTACGGCATCCACTCCCTTAACGTGTCTATGCCCCAAGGCAGTTCCTGGTACATCGCCACGGACGTCAACAACGAATACGTCGAAGCCACCATTGCGGAAATCCAAAAAGAAATCCGGATTTTACAGACGCAACCGGTTCCCGAAGAAGAATTGCTTTTGGTGAAAAACTTTCTTCACGGCGATTTGTTGAGGGAAGTGGACGGGGTGTTTTCCCAGTCCGACGCCTTGAAACACAAACTCAATTACGGACTGGACAACCGGTTTTATGCGGAAATCATCCGGCAAATCAATGCCTGCCAGGCGAAAGACCTGCTGGAACTGGCTCGGAAATACCTGAACACGGAGGAAATGTACATCGTCACGGCAGGCAAATGACCTTGGCTTTCTCCCCGGCAGAAGCACCGAAGCATTATTGCCCGGATTGTTGCCGAAGCCCGGAATTTTTTGTAATTTAGTCGCTTTCAAATAACACGAAACTATGAACTTTAAAGACGAATTTCAGCAATATGCCCTCCACAACCGGGGAATCAGCAGTTTGAACCTGCATCGCTACCAAACGGCGACCAACAGTTACATCACCCCCAACATCATCGAGGAACGCCAGCTCAACATCGCGACCATGGACGTTTTCTCACGACTGATGATGGACCGGGTCATTTTTCTGGGAGTTCCCATTGACGACGATGTCGCTAACATCATCATGGCGCAACTGCTGTTCCTGGAAACGGCGGACCCGGCCAGGGACATCCAATTGTATTTCAACAGTCCGGGCGGCTCCATCTACGCCGGACTCGGCATCTACGACACCATGCAATACGTCAACTGCGACGTCGCCACCATTTGCACCGGACTGGCGGCATCCATGGCGGCGGTGCTGATGTGCGCCGGAACAAAGGGGAAACGTTCCGCCCTGAAACACTCCCGCATCATGATTCATCAACCCATGAGCGGTGTCCAGGGACAGGCTTCCGACATTGAAATCACCTCCCGGGAAGTACAGAAATTGAAAAAGGAGCTCTATTCCATCATTGCCGAACATTCCGGCCAGCCTTTCAAGAAAGTGGAGAAGGATTCCGACCGCGACTACTGGATGACCGCCGAAGAGGCAAAAGCCTACGGCATGATTGACCAAATACTAATCAGAGAGAAAAAATAACCGTTCATGCAAGATAAATGTTCATTTTGCGGAAGAAGCCGCAGCGAGGTAAACCTGCTCATTGCCGGAACCGACGGCTTCATCTGCGACGAGTGCGCATCGCAAGCCTATGACATCGTCCAGGAGGAGATGAAAAGCAAATCCACCCTGAACCTGGACAACATCGAAATCAAAAAACCGAAAGAAATCAAGGCGTTTCTTGACCTTTATGTCATCGGACAGGACGAGGCGAAAAAGCACCTGGCAGTAGCGGTGTACAATCATTACAAACGCCTGTTGCAACCGGGAGGCAAAGACGATGTCGAAATTGAAAAGTCGAACATCATCATGGTCGGACGCACCGGTACGGGAAAAACGTTGCTTGCCCGCACCATAGCCAAGATGCTGCACGTTCCGTTCACGATTGTCGATGCCACCGTGCTGACGGAAGCCGGTTACGTTGGCGAGGACATTGAATCCATTCTGACCCGACTGCTCCAGGCGGCGGACTACGATGTCGAAGCCACCGAGAAGGGCATCGTCTTCATCGACGAACTGGACAAAATCGCCCGGAAAGGCGATAATCCGTCCATTACCCGCGATGTCAGCGGAGAAGGCGTGCAACAGGGCTTGCTGAAACTGCTGGAAGGCTCCGTTGTCAACGTGCCACCCCAAGGCGGACGCAAGCATCCGGACCAGAAAATGATCCCGGTGAACACCAAAAACATCCTGTTCATCTGCGGAGGAGCCTTCGACGGCATCGAGAAAAAAATCGCCGCCCGGTTGAACACGATGGTGGTAGGCTTCAATGCCAGCCAGGCTTCCGAAAGAATCGACCGGGAAAATTTCCTGCAATACATTGCTCCGCAGGACTTGAAAGCCTTCGGACTGATTCCGGAAATCATCGGACGCCTGCCGGTGCTGACTTACCTGGAACCGCTCGACCGCCAGGCTTTACGCAATATCCTGACCGAACCGAAAAATGCCATTATCCGGCAATACGTCAAATTGTTTGAACTGGACGGCATTACCCTGAAGTTTGATGAAAGCGTCTACGAATACATCGTGGACAAAGCCGTGGAATTCAGACTGGGTGCGCGCGGACTGCGCTCTATCTGCGAAGCCATCATGACGGACCTCATGTTTGAAGTGCCCTCGCAGAACAAGAAAAGCATCACGATTACAAAAGCATACGCCGAGGAAAAACTGGGCAAGGTCAGCGCCCAGAAACTAAGGGCTTGATTCAGGCAACCGGGACTGACAGGGAAGCAAGCGGATGCTTGTTTTCCTGTCAATCGCCCGCCTTTTAAATCATATTGTTCAATATGCCGTAAGGAATCTTGGTCAACATCTCGCCCATACCTTGAATCCCTTTTTCCAGTTTCCCTTTCAACAGCATCTTCAACATCATGTTCATTTCCCCCTGAAAAGTGATTTTCATACGGGTATCGTAAGGGCCGTTTTCCAGCAATTGAATCCAGAGATTAAACGCCAAAGGCAAAGAGCCGTCACCGCCCAACTTGATTAACTTGGGCTCTTCCCGCTCCACTATTTTTATTGCCACCTCCCCCATGCCTTTCAAAGTGATGTAACAAGCGTCAGCGGTAAAACGGTAGCTTTCAATCTTCTCCGAAATTTTTTGCAAATCAGCCACCCCTTCGGGCATCCCCATTTGTCTCGTCATTTCCACCAAACGACCGATTCGGCTGAAATCGGACAGCAGGGAATACACGTCTTTAATCGGACTTTCAATCTTAAAAATATCGCTTGAAATCTTCGTTACGGACATAATGGTACGATTTGTTTTATCCTCCTGCCGTCCACCGGCACGGAAGAAATGATTATTTATACGTTTCCGGGCTTAAGCGCCATTCTTTCAATTTGTCCACCTGTTCCGGCTTCACATAACCGCTCTTCAAAGCCAAATCAATCATGGCGTTGTAATTGCTCAAAGTGGTCAGTTCGCATCCGGCATTCCGGAAATTGTCTTCCGCTTTCTGGAAACCGTAAGTGAATATGGCCATCATGCCCAGCACTTCGCAACCGCCGTTCCGCAAAGCCTCCACCGCCTGCAGACTGGAACCGCCCGTAGACACGAGGTCTTCGATGACCACCACTTTCTGCCCTGCCTTGTATTCTCCCTCAATCAGGTTTTCCAATCCGTGGCTCTTGGCAGAAGAACGCACATAAATAAACGGCAGGTTCAATTCCTGTGCCACCAGCACGCCCTGTGCGATAGCTCCCGTTGCAACTCCTGCAATGACCTCGACTTCGGGGTACTTTTCCCGAATCAATGCGGCAAACTGCTCTTTGATATATGAGCGTACCTCCGGATAGGACAAGGTTTTCCGATTGTCGCAGTAAATCGGTGATTTCCAGCCGGATGCCCACGTAAACGGATGGTTCGGCTCCAATTTGATAGCTTTGATATCCAGCAAATGGGACGCTACTTTTTCAGCAACTGTATTCATTTTTACTTATTTTTGTGTTGGTAATTATAAATCTTTGCAAATGTATAAAGTATTTTTTAAAGACAGTTGCTTTTTACTGACGGATAAACAGAATTTACTGAAAGAAAGCACGCATCGGCTCATACACGAAGATTTCAACCGCACCCAAACATTTATCCGGAACCTGCTGAAAGAAGAGCGTCCCTTCCGGGCAGTCCTGTATGATGAAGACCCGGAGGCGTTATTCGCCATTTTCAAGTCCTGCTTCCTGTACCTCAAAGCGGCAGGAGGCGTCGTGAGGCAAAACGACCGGATACTGGTCATCAAACGCCTGGGCGTTTACGATTTGCCGAAAGGCCACCAGGAACCCAACGAGAGCATAGAACAGTGCGCTGTCCGGGAAGTGGAAGAAGAATGCGGGATTCAAGGCGTGCAAATCAGCAAACACCTGACCGACACGCTGCACATCTATTTCCGGGACGGAAACTGGGTGCTGAAAAAAACATACTGGTATGCCATGAGCTGTCCGGACAATCCTGTCCTCTCCCCCCAGACGGAGGAAGGCATCGAAGAGGTATTCTGGTTGCCCGTCAGCGAAACAGAACGTGTAAAACGCAACACTTACCCTTCTTTGCTGGAAGTATTTGAAAAAAGCACGGCGTCACCGGATGCTTAATCCCGTAACGCCTGCTTCATTTAATAAGCCTTTGCAATCAATACCCTTCGGTGGGAAGGCTTGCCGGTAACCATGTCCACGCCTTCTTCGTCCGGGCTGTCGAAAGGAATACAACGGATAGTCGCCTTGGTGTCCGCCTTGATTTTTTCCTCCGTTTCGCTGGTGCCGTCCCAGTGACAAAGGAAGAAACCGCCCTTGGTTTCCAACAATTCCTTGAACTCGTCATAGGAATCCACCTTGGTAATCATGCTATCGCGGAAATCCTGCGCCTTTTTGTAGATATTCTCCTGTATGTCGTTCAATAACTTCTCAACGTACTCTTCAACGCCCTCGAAAGGAACGGTCTCTTTCGTCAACGTGTCGCGACGAGCCACCTCAATCGTCCCGTTCTCCAAATCCCGTTCCCCGATAGCCAAACGCACCGGCACGCCTTTCAATTCGTAATCGGCAAACTTCCAGCCCGGTTTCTGGGTATCCCGGTCGTCATATTTCACGGAAATGCCCTTCGCCTTCAGCCCTTCCATAATGCCCTGCACCTTCTCGCTAATCTTTTTCAATCCCTCGGCACCTTTATAGATAGGTACGATTACCACCTGTATCGGAGCAAGTTTCGGAGGCAACACCAAACCGTTATCGTCTGAATGAGCCATAATCAACGCCCCCATCAAACGGGTGGAAACGCCCCAGGATGTCGCCCACACGTAATCCAGTTTTCCTTCCTGATTGGTAAATTGCACGTCAAACGCCCTGGCAAAGTTCTGTCCCAGGAAATGGGAAGTTCCCGCCTGCAACGCCTTGCCGTCCTGCATCAGCGCCTCAATGGTGAACGTCTCCAAAGCGCCGGCAAAACGTTCGCTTTCGCTCTTCCGTCCCATGACAACGGGAACCGCCATCCATTTTTGAGCGAATTCCGCATAAATCCTCACCATCTGGTCGGCTTCCGCCAATGCCTCCGCTTTCGTCGCATGGGCAGTATGTCCCTCCTGCCACAAAAATTCGGCAGTACGCAAAAACATACGGGTACGCATCTCCCAGCGCATCACATTCGCCCACTGGTTGCACAGAATCGGCAGGTCTCGGTAGGATTGTATCCAGTTCTTATAGGTATTCCAGATAATCGTCTCGGAGGTAGGACGGATGATGTACTCTTCCTCCAACTTGGCAGCCGGATCCACGACGACTCCGCCACCGTTCGGGTCATTTTTCAAACGATAATGGGTCACAACGGCACATTCCTTGGCGAATCCCTCCACATGGTCGGCTTCCTTGGAAAAGAAAGACTTGGGAATCAACAACGGGAAATAGGCATTCACATGACCGGTAGCCTTAAACATATCATCCAACTGCCGCTGCATCTTCTCCCATATTGCATATCCATACGGTTTGATTACCATACAGCCACGAACAGCCGATTGCTCCGCCAACCCGGCTTTTACCACTAACTCATTGTACCATTGTGAATAATCTTCACTCCGTGATGTTAAAAACTTTCCCATCTTCTTATTATTTGATAAAACGGGAACAAATTTAAAGAAAAAATTAGCAGGACTGAGTGAATTTGATTATTTTTATTCCAAGAATACTTGGTACGGTTTTTGATAGAAGTACAAAAAACAACAAACTACAGCCATGAAACCCTATCTGTACATAGCGATGATTGCCCTGGTGGCAAACGCATGCTCCGTTTCCCGAAGCCTCATCATGGAAGACGATATCTATTACGTACCGGGGAAAAAAGCCCTGGCAACGAAAGAAGCGGGCTACCTGAACGGAACGCAAATCCCGACGTCGGCAACAACGGAATCGCATTCCGCAAACGCTTCCCGTCCGGCAGGCAACAACGTCCCCGCCACCGCTTTCACGCAACAGGTGATCAACCCGAACGGCGGACAATTGGAGACGGTAGACATGGCTACCCTTGCCGCACAAGCGGAAGAACGGCTGGCATACCAGGATGAAGTCAACGAAACCTTGTATGAAAATACTGGCTACTGGATGGGCGGATACAAAGGCAACGGAAGCGACCTGCCCGAAATCCAGCGCATCATCAATCTGTACCCGCAAGGATTCGCCTATTTCAACAGCAACGGTTTGGACATCGCGATGAACCTGTCATTCGACTCGGACTGGAACGTATATACGGACAACGGACGCTACTGGTGGTTCCCGAGCAATTCAAACATCCAGCTCTATTCTTCCCTGCTTTTCGGCACTTATCCCAAATACATCTGGACCGTGGTCTGGGATACGCCCCGATTCGACAGTTGGAGTTTCAACAGACACTTCAACTACGGAATACGTTTCGGCTGGAGCGGTCCCGGCTGGCATGCAGGCATCGGCTGGAACACATGGCACCGTCCGTGGCATTACGATCCATGGTGTGACCCGTGGTATAATCCATGGCACAATCCGTGGCACGGCGGTTGGTACAATCCATGGTACGGTCGTCCGGGCTGGCATTACCCGCACGGACATCCTTCCCACTGGCACAAACCGTCGGGAAGCATTCATCCGGGAGGAGGAAACAACCACCCAGTCCAACCGAATCGACCGGGAACGGCAGTACGTCCAAACTCCCCCGTCCGTCCAAGCACCGGTGGCAATTCCATCGGCATACGCCCGAGCTCCTCTGTCCGTCCGGGAACATCCGGGACACGTCCCAGTAGCGGTACACGCCCCGGTAACAACTCAACCGTAAGACCGGGGACAAACACGCAACCCAATGCCACGACACAACCCGGCACGACCACTCGTCCTGCCAGCGGAACACGGCCTGGTGCCGCTTCCCGTCCCGGATCCACTACAAGACCTGGAACAACGACCACTCAGCCGGGAACGACTACCCGACCGGGAAGCGTAACACGCCCGGGAGCAACAAGCAATAATCGCCCCGTAAAGATTGTCGCTCCAAGTACTAGCACGACTCGCCCGGGAAGCACGACCAGACCCGGCGTCACAACGAGAACCGCCCCGACGGCAAGCAAAGCTTCCGACAAGACGGACACCCGGACGACAAACAAGACATACAGCAGACCGCAGAACAGTTCCAGACCGACTTACAACACATCCACCCGTCACAGTTTCGGAACCAGCGGTTCAAGCAACACCGGTTCGTTTTCCGGATTTTCCGGCAGAAACGCAGGAAATAGCCATACGGCTCCGGTGAGAAACAGCAATGGCGGTAGCCGAAGACGATAACCCATTTTTTTCAAATTTCCTATAAAGAATCATCATGAAAATAGTATATATACTTCCGGTTTTATTCTTGTTTTACGCAACAGCACACGCACAGTCAGAAGCGGACATTGTCAGATACACCATTCCCGCCACCGCCGGTTCCGCAAGGGTATCCGCCATGGGAGGCGCATTTGGAGCCTTGGGAGGAGACCTCTCCGCCGTCACGGTCAACCCCGCCGGCATCGGTGTATTCCGGAAATCGGAAATCAGCATCACCCCTTTCCTGAATGTCGCCAATACCCTATCGGACAACACGTCTATCCGGAAAAGTTCGTTTCCGTTGGGCTCCTTGGGCTGTGTCGTCTCCCTGTATAACGAAGACTTCAACTGGAAAGGAATCAGCATCGGCGTCAACTACACCAATCTGAATAGTTTCTCCCGGAAAACCAATCAGTTCGTCTACAACTCTCCGACGAATTTCCCGACTGTATGGGCAAACCAAGCAACTATCGCCTTTATCACTGGGAACTACCCACCTATTGATTCCGAAATGGCTGACAGCGCCCGGTTAATTATGTGGATAGAGGAGGAAGGCAAATACGATGCCAGACTGACTGCCGGAGAACAGGTCAATCAGCACCAATACATCATGGAAAGCGGAAGCCAAGGAGAATACGACTTCAGCCTCGGCACCAATTACAAAGACAAACTGTATCTGGGATTAACGATAGGCATTCAGTCTATCCGCTACAAATACCGTTCCCACTACACGGAAGTTGCACCGGTGGACAGCTATCATAAAATAGACAGCTACGATTACGACCAGTACCTAAAAACGGAAGGCGTGGGCATCAATTTCAAAGTCGGTGCCATCTATCGCCCCATTCCGGAATTGCGCATCGGTGGAGCCATTCACTCTCCGACCTTCTATTCCATTACCGACACTTACGAAGCCAACATGGCATCCCGTTTCTTTACTCCGGTCGAAGACGGAAACAGTTCATACTACACCTACCTGCCTTCCGTAGCTTACAGTTACGATATGAAGACTCCTTGGAAAGCCATCTTCAGTCTTGCCACCGTTCTGGGGCAGAAAGCCATTGTCAGCATGGATTATGAGTTCAACAACTACCGTCCGGCAAGTTTCAACAACGGAGAAGACGGGTATGATTACGCTCCCTTGAATCAAGAGCTCAGGACGTATCTGAAAAACACCAACAACCTCCGAATCGGAGCGGAATACAGAACGAACAGCACATTCAGCCTGCGTGCCGGTTATGCCTACTGGGCTTCTCCCTACCGTTACACCAGCGAAGGAAAAATACAATCCGTATCCGGCGGTTTCGGCATCAACCTCGGCGTATTTTATTGCGATATGGCTTACAGCTACAAATTCGCTAAAAACACGACCGCATTTTACAACTACATCGACCCGGAAGATGCCATCTACGACGTGGTTGCCAATCCGGTCCACAACAAATACCAAACCCACGAGGCGAAAATCACATTAGGAGTCCGCTTCTAAGTATCTTTTGCCCCGGTTTTTAAATTTATTTAAACTTATTTCTATTACCCGGCACCGCCGGTAGCCGTAAATTCATATTACCGAAAACATCCCGTCCAAGGTCGTTATGAACAACTGACGACAAGGGCTTTGCATTCTGTAATCTGAAAACTATGGCTTACATTGACTATTACAACGTCCTGGGTGTGAAGAAAACCGCCTCTCCGGACGAAATCAAAAAAGCGTTCAAGAAACTCGCCCGGAAATATCATCCGGACCTCAACCCCAACGATTCCTCCGCCAAACAAAAGTTTCAGGAAATCAACGAAGCCAACGAAGTGTTGAGCGACCCGGAAAAACGGAAGAAATACGACGCCTATGGCGAAAACTGGAAACACGCCGATGAATTCGAGGCGCAAAAACAACGATACCAGCAACAGAACCGTGCCGGCGGAATGGGTGGAGGGTACAGCTATTGGTCCTCCACAGACGGCAGTTTCAATGGAGGAGAAAGGGAGTTTTCCGACTTTTTCGAGTCCCTGTTCGGTTCCGGACGGGAAAATTTCCGGAGAAACGCCAACGGATTCAAAGGTCAGGACTACCATACCGAACTGCACGTTTCCTTGAAAAATGCCGCAACGACACACAAACAGATACTGGAAGTCAACGGCAAGAAAATCAGAATCACCGTGCCGGCAGGCATCAGCGACGGACAAACCATAAAACTGAACGGACAAGGCGGTCCGGGCATGAACGGCGGTCCCGCAGGCGACCTCTACATCACGTTCAACATCGCCGACGACCCGGTATACAAAAGGGAAGGCGACAACCTTTACCGGAACGTGGAACTGGATTTGTACACCGCCATTCTGGGGGGAGACATCATGGTGGACACCCTGAACGGGAAAGTCAAATTAAAAGTAAAACCGGAAACCCAGAACGGAACGAAAGTCCGCTTGAAAGGAAAAGGATTTCCGGTTTACAAACAGGACGGACAGTACGGAGACCTCCTGGTCACTTACGAAATCAAGATTCCGACGCACCTGACCGAAAAACAAAAGCAATTGTTTCAAGAACTCCGAAATTCATA
>CAMWQQ010000039.1 GCA_947176455.1 uncultured Odoribacter sp.
ATAACATACCAGTGTAATAGTTGCCTTTCCCCTCGAATCGGGTTTCTTCAAAATTCTGAGTCTTACCTTCAAGTGCTCTTTCTTCGCCCGTCATAAAACGGTTGTCCCAAATTTGGTCTTTCGATACCTTTACCACGCCTTTCCTCTTGTAGCTGGTACGTTGAGTTTCCGGGTCAAAGATTTTCTCCAATACCTCGAATTTGTCTCCCGCTTCCAGGCCTTCTTTCATGCCGATTTTAGCCGTAATGACCTGAGCTTTCTCGTCTCCGGAAACAATCATCGGGGTCTTTGTTTTGAATACCTCGTATTTCTTTTCCAGTTTGGCCAATGTCGCATCCGTGGCATTAATGGTGGCTATTCGAATCAGTTCACTTTCTGATTTATCAGTAAAAATACCAGCCTTCACATTTGCCCAGGCCTTCTCTTCTCCGATGTATTTTAGGCTGAAAATATCGGATTGTTCATAGGCTTCCGGATTATCCCACAATTGGTTGTAGAATATCCCTGCAATGGAGTCGTTCCAGTTCAACTGAAATAGGTAAGAGGTGCTTTGGACATAGTAACCGGCACCCAGCGAAGCCTTCACAGCCAAGGTTGCAGCAGATGCTCCTATTGACGCATAGCCACCTCCCGCCAATTTGGCTGCCGCCTGAGCTGCCGCATCGATTTGGGCAACAAGTTCATCTTTGCTCAAATAGTGAAAACGGGTTACCACCACGAAAGTGTTGTTAATCAATTCTTCTCCGGCATCTGCCAACAAAGCCATACCGCGAGCAGAGCTTTTTGCGTTTTCGACAGCAATGGCTGATGCGTCGTACATGCCACGTTCCTGTACAAGGTTCATGGAAAAACTACTATCCTGGGTTCTAAACCACCGGTCGAAGAGTTGTTTTGCCATATTTTGTTGTTGTAAAAACTTGTAGGCGGAAGCAGCGTATTCGGAATTGGTCGTTTCATTTACCAAACCGCCAGTAGCACTGCCCAAAGCAGCTTTTCCCAGACCACCTACCATTTTGCCGAACCCGCCTTTCTTCTTTCCAGAATCCTTGCCCGATTCCTCTCCCGAATTTTTTTGCTTCGCCAAGCTTTCACCCAACACTCCTGCCTGTACAGCTTCTTTAAACGCTTTGTCATCTTCTGCCGTCAATTGCATCGTGTCCTTGCAGAACATCCGAACGGAGGCATTGTGGTCATTGTACTTGTCTGGCACTGGCAAACTCAAGAAAGCCTGCTTAATGACTTCCCTGTTCGGCATCTTGGATTCGTCAAGCATGATTAAACAAAGGGAACTCCGCCGATAATTGCTTCCTTTGTCTTCGTTCTTTTCCGCAAAAGAGATTTGGGAAAACATGAAAGTTACGAGCAGTAATAATACTGTTTTCATAAATGTGATTTTTTTCTCCTTTAATTCCCTGAAAGGTAAGTTTGTAAAATGCAAAAAGCGTGGGAATTTTTCCGTTTTATCTACACTGAGGGTCTGGACTCCCTTACCAAAAACAAAACGATACCCCACGCCAGACCGGATATAGAAAAGTTCCTATATGGCAAGCATGAGCGTCTGTATCGCTTCCCCCTTTGGTATGAAATTGTCCAGATTTCAGTGTAGGGATAAAGCAAAAAACGCTTTTATATAAAAATATGTCTGTCCATACGAATAAATTCGCACGGAACTTGGCAAATATAGATAAATTTCGTTTCTTATACAAACGTCTCAATCGAAGCAATACAATCTAAATATATAGAAGTCACACACTTCTATCATTTTTCTAAAATTCAAACTCCTATTTTTCATCAGATTTCCCGACTTCGGAGGGAAATCTGGGTCTCTGCAAGGGCAAGGCGTTTTCAGAGTAACTCAAAACCATTTGAGTAACTGAAAACATACCTTGCTATTAGCAAATGCTAATAAAAATCCGTCAAAAGACGGATTAAAAGCCAACAGTACGCCAGAAACAAAAAACACCTTGGACAGCCCTGTCGCTTGGGCGCAAAATTAGGTGACTTGTCTATGCGGAAGCCGACTTTTAGCTGTGCCAACCGCTACCAGCCTGTGCCAGATGCTGCCAGTTAAAGAAAAATATGATGTAAGCAGATATGGTTAGACCCTAATTTGTAAATATATGGTCGGTTGATTTACAAGCTCATCAAATGATTAATTTGAGGGTTCATTGGTTAATTGATTTACCGACTTACTTACCGATTTATTGATACACTAACTTATAAGTCTGTTGATTTATGGAATAATCAACCAATTATATCATTATATGGCTATATAATTAAAAGAAAAGTGCTTTTTAAGATGCGAAGGTGGAAATTGTTGTAAAAGCCGGAAATAATCCTCATGGGTTATTCTGGCTTTTTCAATGATTTCGTGGGAGGACGGAAAGTTACGGAGCCCAACAGCCGGCTCAAGCTAACTTTTCGGACAGGAGGAATCCATCAATCTCTCCTCCCTGGCATTCTATCAATTAGTTTCTCATATACAAACTGATAGGCAACTTGTGGATTAAATTCAATCTCTGGTCTTAGTAGCGGTTTTACATCCGTCAAGAACTCCTCGTCCTGCATCTTTTCCTCTATGTTCTGTAGATATTCCTTATACGAAGGTACATTTTGTACCACAAATTCCATATACTTGCGATAGCACTCCAATAATTGCTCCACATTACACTCGCGGATTGTCAAGCCTTTATACATATCGAAAAGATCCCGTCCCTTTTTCCTTTGGTATAATGCTCTAAGTTTTGTCCCCATCAGTTCCTCGAAGCGATACGTGGTCAACTCCGCCTCTCCCGTAAACCAACTGTTTTCCACTCGAAAAGGTATTTTCTCGAATCCCAATACATTAAAATGCTCGTGACAGTTGATCTCTATTTTCAGACGAATTTGTTCTACGGGAGGTATTTCCGAATCAAAACGAAAGAACATCTTGTTGCTATATTTTTTCTGAGCAGTACTTCGATTCGGAAGCCAGTCCAACACCTCGCCCAATCTAAATAGCACCTTTTTTATCGGTCCTGGATGAATCTGTACCAAATCTATGTCTTCACTATATCGGGGTTGAGGTCGCAAATACAATTTATGCAACGCAGTTCCACCCCGAAAAGCCAATTGGCTTGCCAGAAACTCATCGCTGAATATGCATACCAATACGCGACAGATAATCAAGTCCTGTTCTATCATAGCATCCGTATTCCAGGGTACTTGTTCATGCCATTCCTGTATGGAAAACTGCGGTATCATATTTCGTCTATTTCAAATTTATAATTCTCTATGATTTTCCATCGATTGGTTGCCTGCATATCTTCTGGTACGGCAACCGATTGTTTTAATGCGACTTTACGCATAGTTCTTCCCGTTTGTTTTGCCAATAGGTAAAGTGCATCCGCCTGTTCCAGTTCTTCTATCTGTTCAAGCAGATAGCCCAATCGTTGAATCGTTGCAATGCTGAAATATCCAAGCAAGGATAGTTTTGTGTCATCCCAATGAGTCGATTCACAAAGTTCAATCAACACTTCAGCTACACGTCCCAAGCCACCTATCTTCTTTTCCTCCACTACTATGTCCAAAGCCGTCAGTTCCGCATCGGACACATTCATATAACCCATCTGCGTCTTTACCTTCCGAACAAACTGCATAGGCAACTGCTGTTTTAGAACGAACTCAAGTCTCGTTCCATTCTTCACGCCCGAACGAATAGGTCCCCCATTGACTGTTGCCTGAAATACCATTGCTTTCTGATGAGAAGCCCCATTCAAAGCAGCTGCCGATAATAACGAAACATAATACTCCCGATTTAAAAACTTCATCAATCTATCTATATAGAATGAAGGAGGCACAATCCCCTTGAGTTTATATTCTGTCGGAATTATGACATAAAAATTCTGCCACGGCGACATAATTACTCCTCTGTCCGACAAGCGCATCAAACTATTTTGCAATGACTGATTCGATATAGATAAATGCAACGACTGTATATCTTCCTTGGTGAAGATATATCGACCTCTTAACATCTGACCTGTCACCCACTCTTGTAAAGTAATATCACTCATTGCCACAAATAGTGTAATTGATATGCATAAATAATCATATATTGATGATTTCTGCTTTTGAATTACAAAATTAATGTATCACAATAGAAATGACAATAGTTTACGGTCAAAATTCTCCCCAAAACTTTAAATGACTGACAAATAAATTTGATGTTTCGAATACTCCTTGTACCTATCAATCACCCATATTCCAGTTTTTAAGCCATAAAACTGGGATATTTAACTGCTAAAACTACATCATCCATTCATTGGGTTTTCTGAAACGGATTTACTACCTTTACCCTTGTAGACGAGAAATGGCAGACATAGAGATGTCAAGGGGAGGGACAACGTGACGATAATTTTTAAACCGATCCGATTCTCATACAAACAAATAATCGTTCTCAATTTATTCATTTTGATTGACGCATTGAGTATGGTATCTTAATTTAATAAAATTTTTGACACAAACTAATTATTCAAACTACGCCGTATAAGCAACTTTTCCCCCCTCTCCTATGAGGAGGCCATTTGAGGCGTTTTCAGGTGGTTATTTTCTATCGTTTTCAAGGAGTTAAGTTTACCGTTTTTCAATTGCAAAGGTATTATCTGGAAATTGTGAACAATACTTATTTGATGATTAAAATATCATATAAATTCCAATAAATGTTATCGTTTTATTTTGTACTTTTGTATATGGTTTTATTGCGAATCACATTAAACAAATTACATTATTAAATATGGAGAAAGAGCAAAAAAAGTCATCGATGAGAGCAAGTACCTTATCTGATATAGGCTCTTTTCTTTTTGATGAAGGATTTAATACTTGCCCTATTACCAAGGCGGGAATATTAGATTTGGTTAATCTTATTTCCGATTATTATGAGGAAGGAGTTCATTTATACCCTGAAGTGGTTATAACAAATGATTTTAATATTTTTAGAACTATACCCTATCGACGTATTCTTATCAAAGAAGCAACATTAGATATTGGAGGTTTTAAGAATGCAATAAAACTTTGTGCTCCATTGGCAACGAATAGTTGGGTTATTTTCATTGAAGTAAAGGATAATAAAATTGGATTTGGCTTAATCTCTACTGAAATGACAGAGACTAGCTTGTCTTTATATAAACAAGCTATTGAAAATAATGGAAATGAGGATCATGCAACTCTTGCTTATGTTCGTAATTTGGGGCAAAAAGTAGTTGAATTAGTTGGATTAAAAAGTCGCCTCGTGATTTCATTAACTCTTGATGATGAAAAAAACATACTAAATAATGAAATATCAAAACTGGCTCAAATTATCTCTAATGGGTGCTCAGATGAGTATAAAGCTAAAACAGAGGCTTTTTTTGAGAAAATTTTGAATGAAGCTATAAAAACAGGCCATGGCAATCTAGTGGGCATAGTAGATGATAATGAGGATACTATATCAAAATTAAAAGAATCATTAAACGATGGTATATATCTCAGAGAACCTATTGATATTGGAAACTATATAAAAATAGCAGAAGAGGAAAAAACAAATGAAGCGTCAGTAGCATTGAAAGCGTTTTCTTCAATATTAATATCAATGCTGAATCATGATGGCATTACTATTATTTCAAACAAAGCGAGATTATTAGGATATCATTTGTTTGTGAGAAATAGCATAGAGGAACAAGAATTAGTTGGAGGTGCTAGAACAAGAGCTTTTGAAGCAATGAAAAAATTAGATTTAAATGCTTGTTTTTACAGATCTCAAGATGGAAATATAAAATATTATAACCATGAATAACGATATACAAATTTGGAGTGGCCCTGACGGTATTACAATACCAGCAAATACGAGAGAACCTAAAGATATTGTTAAATATGCCAATACGGAAATCCTAACACAAAAACAACAAGAGCAAATTATTGCAGCATTTCAAATTGACGCATATGATATGGCTGCCGAATATGCTTGGAAAAGAGCTATGATGAAGTTGAAAGAAACTTTAGCTACTTTAGGAATGAAATTTATAGGAGAAATGTTGGGGCGTGAAGATATTAATGAATTCACTCCTATTGATGTAGCCCTAACTGACTATACAACTATCCAATTAGCAGAGCAATTAGGAGTTATCGGGAATACTGCGGCATTAAAACTTAGACAATCCCAAGAGTTAGTTTCTCATTTTTTTTCTGGCAAAGCAGATGAAGAGTTTGATTACTCTAGTGCAGTTATGGTTGTAAAGAGTAGTATTCAATATATTCTGGGGGAGCAAGAAATCTCTATTGCGATTGAATTCACAAATTTAAGAAATAGGTTACTAAGTGAAAGTCTTAAGTCAGATGACCTGCAAGTAAATCAATTAATAAGTTCTCCTTTGTTTTATTTAAGAACAGTATTAACGATATTGCTTTCTTCGATAAGGAAAGACAAAGGAGCAATACTTGAACATGCTCTTGCAAATATTAATCTTCTTCTTCCTGAAATGTGGAGAAATTTAGGAGAAAACGATAAATGGAATATAGGAACGGCTTATAGAGATGTTGTTGCCGAAGGCAATAGTACTGCAGCCAATGGATTAAAAAAAGCCTTGTTAAAAGTTGAAGGATTTGATTTTGTTCCAGAGAATTTGCGATCAACTACCTTTAAAAACGCCGCAAGAATTGTTATTGAAACTCATTTTGCATTCAATAATTTCTATAATGAACCTCCTGTGGTGAGAGCATTAGCTACTTTAGGCTCAACTATTCCTGCTCCAGCTTTGATTGATTGCATACAGGCTTATCTACTAGTTTATTTAGGAAATTATTATGGCGTTTCAAATGAAGCTAATCCGATTGCTTATGAAGAGCTATCAAAAATAACCAAAGATCGTTGGCATTACTATTTTGAAAAAGTGATAGCAAAAGATGAAACAATCCTATTAAACATAAGGTATGAAGGACAAATTAATCGCTTTTCAGAATTATTGAGAAACAATAAATATGATGATATAGCTGGATTACCAAGAGATGTACAAAATCTATATAATGCGATTGTAAATAAAAAATATGCGATAGTTAAAAGTTTATCAGAAAAATTATACCAAAGTATCAAAAAAAGAGACTGTCCGAAATATTAAATGGGAATGGGATTCAGCAAAAGCACTCTTTATAACTGAATTCTGTGTTCAAAAAATATGCTCAATTTAAAAACTATGGGCATAAAAACGAAACGTACAAAAGGTTTAAGTTGATTTAGTTTTGCTTTAAGAACGAGGGCAAAGCGTTTAAGCGGATGTTTAATGCAACTTTGCACCGATTTTAATCAACTTTAATTTGTGGGCGACCAGGAGGCTTTTAATGGCTTTCTGCCCGCTTTCTTGTTTCAGACGGGCATACCGACAATAGAAGAATGCAAGAAGGAGATGAGGCGTATCATTCTGTTTTATAATACAGAACGCCCCCATATGAGCATTGGAAACAAAACGCCTGAAGTTGCGCATGCGGAGGATGGAGCACAGAAAAGATGCTGGCGCAACCCGTGGAACAAACCCGTCTTGTCGGTTGCTCCGGGATAACTTCCAGGTTGTTGCTAACTCCGTTTCTTTTTCGGCTTCCAATGGCGAGACAACACGAAATCGTCAATGTTTATTGCAATGTGATAGAGAATCGCTAAATTTGCCAATGGAGGACGATACAGGAAACCTTAACTGATTATTGCCAAAGATGTAAAAGAAAACAGTTCACTGGATCAAATCTGTAAACTCAATCAGTCAACCGATATAAAACATGTAAAACAAAATAGAGAACCGCTATCAACGGTGTAAAACATATTAGTTAATCGTACTCAAATCTGTAAACTTCTTTTAGGGATAGTCAACGTGGTATTATCATATTACTAAAATTTGTAGATTGCTACACTTTTGAACCAATCAAATATTCAAACTGATTTTATTAAATTCTTCCAGCAATATTTGCTTCTTATACGGATTAAATGTTGGACTTTAAAAATCTTGCAAGATTAAGATATGGGTGACGATAGGATTACGATGACCATTTTTCGGAATGGCATTCAACGCGTGTCCTGCGTAATGATAGAAATTTGTACTATCTTTATGGGCGGAATAATGGTATAACAACAGTAACGGATTTAATCTCATGAAAAGGATCATCTTGATGGCAACAATCGTCATTAATTCTATGATTGGTATGGCACAGGTAAATTGGCAGAGCAATCGGGTCGGGATGGCATTTGCACGCCAGGGCGGTGAAACTCCGGAAGGAACTTTTCGATTTACGACCGGTGGTTATGAAGTGTTTACCATTCAAAGTTCGGACAAATCTTTTCAACCGGCATCATTGTATTATGGCGAGAACAATGCCGACCGGGCAAAGGTTGACGCAATGGCGCCCGACGGGGAAGTGCCGACATCCATGAACTGTTTTGTCGTCAAGACACCGGAGGGTTTCATCATGTTCGATACCGGTTTGCCGGCATCAAAGGGTGGCAAGACCGTGGAACGGCTGGCATCATTGCAAAGCTCGCCAAAAGCGATAACGGCGATTTATTTGACCCACGGTCATTTTGACCACATTGGCGGACTGATAGACGACAAGGGGAATGCGGTGTATGCCAACGCAAACGTCTATGTTCCTGCCGCAGAGCTTGCTTTTATCAGAGAAAGCATGGGCGAGGCGGCAACTCAAATCGAGAAGGCTTATAAAAACAGACTCGTCGTTTTTGAACCGGGAAATATGCTACCCGGAAATGTCCTGCCTATCTCGGCAAAAGGGCACACGCCGGGACATACCGCCTATCGCCTGGGGCAGTTGCTATTTGTAGGAGACCTGATGCACGGATACGAAATTCAGCTTCTTGACCCTACCATTTGCGCCAGTTATGATGCCGACCGTTCGGAAGCGATTGACACCCGCAACCGTCTGCTCAATTACGCCGTAGCCAATTCTCTGACAGTGCTCTGCGCCCATGTTCCCAACAATGGGGTGATATTTTAACAAATGGTTTCCGGGCTATTGGTTGTGTTCGACGAGCCACTCCCGCAACGTTCCGTTTTCTATCGCAGGCAACATCTCCTGTACCTCCTCCCAATCAAAATGGGTGATGTACAGAAGGCGGTCTTGTTCATCGACACCTGCCACATATAGACCGTCCTCGCTACCCTCACCGCCGATGTAGGCGTGAGGGGCGAGGGTTTTCATGGCTTCCAGTGCGACGGGGATGCACCGCTGGCGCATCTCCTCGAAATTTTCAGGAGTGAGTGTTATGCACATTTGCCGTATTTTTTAAGAATTTGCTTGATGACATCGGCGGTCAAGGCACGCCTTGAACTTCCGTCGCCGTGCGGATTGCCTTGCCAACGCACAATGCCCTTCGGGTCAATGATGATGACACTCGGGATTGCCTCTAATTGGAAAGCGCGAAACAGTTCGAGGTGCGGATCTGTCGCTTGGTAAAACTGGATAGGGACATACTCTTCGTTCATCTGCTGCTTGGCTCTCTGAATCTGTTTTAAGCCCTTTTCCACCGCCTTCTCGTTCTGCGTTGCCACAGCGATAAATACCGCCTTTTTACCGAATTTCCGGGCAAATTCATTCATCTTCGGCGTGAATCTCACGCACGGACCGCAATACGTTGCCCAAAAGTCCAGCACGATGAATTTACCCGCCGTGTCCGGCTTCTCCGTCATCCAACTACCAAAGTTCAATTTCGGAGCCTGCTTGTTCAATAACGGGCGACTCCAGTCAAATGCACTGTTCTCCTGCGCAAAAGTTGCCACGGTGAGCAACAGGGCGCACAAACATACGATACTCTTTCTCATCTTCTTCCTTTATTTTGTCAATAACTCTGCTAATCTCTCTTCTGTCAGGTTGAATACATTACGCTCTCCTTGTCCCTCCTTCAGTACATTGCCTTCCCAAATGACAATCCCTTCCGGATTTACCAGATAGGCGACGGGGTACGCCTGGATATCAAACAACTCTTCTTCCACCTTGTAGTCGATGATGCCGTTGTAATATTCAATCACGGGGTCGACTATCAGGCTTACGATATAAGGGTCTCCGGAGGTTAGTCCGACGACACACAATTTGTCCTTGAATTTCTCCGCCAGATGATTCTGGTGGGGCACTGTCCGACGAACCACCGGATAGGCGAGGATATTCCAAAAATCCACCAACACGTATTTTCCTTTCGTATCAGGTTTCTCCCCCAGCCATTCCTGCACCTCAAAGGTAGGAAATTTTTGTCCAAGAAGTGAACGCTTGAGTACTTCTTCTTTCGCCTGCGCACGGCTGCCGAGGGCATAACAAGCCAGCACGACCGCTAAAATCAATCTTTTCATTTATTGGGTAGATATTTTTGGATAAACTTCTCTAACAACTCTTCTGTCACCGCTTCGCCCTTCAGCAGGGGAAAACATTCGTGGATGACCTTCCCTTTCGGGTCAAGCAAGTAGCAATAGCAGAATGTCTTCACGCCGAACTGCTTGACCGTTTCCGGTGCCGAGGCATACGGATACTGCGGAAGCGGTTCGATGTCTTTGATAAAATCCGCATCATCCGGTGAAAGTCCGATAATCCGCAATCTGTCGCCGTATTGTTTGGCAAACTTGTTGAACCGGGGGATGTCCACGTAAGCGGGCATCGGTGCACCCGTCGACCAGAAGTGCAACAGCGTCAGCCGTCCTTTGCTCTCTTCCGGAGCCCGGTTGACCCA
>CAMWQQ010000040.1 GCA_947176455.1 uncultured Odoribacter sp.
TCCGATATCTGGTCGGCAACTTTATCCGGATGCCCCTCCGATACCGATTCTGAAGTAAATAAATATCCCATAATTTAATTGATTAAATGAATTAATTTACGGGAAAGGCAATGGATGGTTGAATTCAGAAGTTTATGCGTTTTAGCAATTTTTTTCTGTGGTTGCAATCAGCCAAATCTTTCCACAATGACGGTGCAAAGATAGCACATTTGCCGAAAAAGAAAAGCGAATCCAACGTTTAAAGATTAAAATCGGAAGGCATCAAACAAGAAATAAAAAAAGCAAGCTCAACGCTTGCTCTCTTTTATCCACTCCTTCAACGTGTCAATAAGGTCTTCTCTGGACACCGGGTCAAAATCCTTTATCCGGCAAACGTGGCTCATATCCCCTTTCACGTATTTCCGGCTCTTCCAGTTGGTCTTCAAATCCACTCCGGTGGCATACCAGGGGTCGCTTCCGCCATATACGAACAGCATCCTTTCGGCATCGGTCTGCAACCACTTGTTAATTGCCTGCATCTGTGCCACATTAAAAGGCTTTCTCGGGGCATCCGCCGGCATCGTAAAAGAAAAATCAATGTTCTTTTTCTCGCCCTCCAGGTATTTCTTGAACGGCTTGATGTTATAATCATACATACCGATTTCAGTCAAAGCCGCATAGAAAAAAGGCTGCATCCGCACAATGTATTTGTCCTCGAAAAAATCAGGCGTGGAAACCCGCACCAGATGATTGAAAATCTCCTTGATGTCGCTACTCTCCTCTTCCGGGATTTGGGCAGGATTGCGCCCCCACTGCCAGAAAGCGAAAGGATATTCCAGAATCATCAACTGCAACGCCCGCCGGACACCTCCCACGGTCTCGTAGGTATATCCCTGTCGTTCCGCCAACTTTTTCAGCATAGAAGCCAGCGTATCCTGATTCTTAAAACATAGCAACTGAAAATCCCGAATCAGCCAGTGCGGAGAATTCAAATCGCTCCACGCAAACAATTCTTTCATTCCCTTGGTCTTTGCCATGCCCAATTTATCCAAAAACTTTTCCAGCCGGGAATCGACATAGGCCAAGTTCAACGGAGCAACATAAGGCACGCTGATATCCACATCCTTCGGATAAAAATACCGATGAAAGATAGTCGTCTGTCCCCCCTTGCTGATGCCTGTGGAAATCCAGACGGAATTCGGATAAATCGCTTCCTTGACGGCTTGGATGATTTTATGGTGGTCCGTGGCCGCCTGTTTTATGGTCAGGTACTCCCAGGGTATCCCTCCCTGAGGCACGCTCTGGTCAAAGAAACGGTGCTCAACGGTCAATTGGTTCGCCTTGAACAAAGCCGCCAGCTCTCCCTCCTGCCCCGAACCGATTTGGTAGCCCTGCAACTCCGCAATCACCGGGGCATCCGCATTCCTGTGTCCCAAAAACACCTTTTGCCGAAAAGTTCCCTTGGAAGCGTCCGTATGGTCTATGGGCTGCTCAAACCAAAACTCATAATACTCCCCGAAAGGCTCCACCTTCTTCTCCTTCACCTCGCTGACCCCGGGAATCTGCTTCAATTTTTCCAATACCCCGTCACCGGCAAACACAGTCCCGGCAAACAAATACAAAACAACGAACAGGCTCAAACATTTTCTCATAACCAAAATCCTTTTCCTTTTCGACTGCAAGTTAGAAAAAAATACTGACAAATTAAAGCGGTCAAAATCCCCCTGCCTCCTCATCGCCATTCCCTCCGAAAACGATAATCCGCACAGGTACTGGAGCAACCTGAAACATAAGCTAATAAAGGAAGAATTTCAACTGTACGATAAAATCGTACAATTGAAACACCCCACCGAAGACGATAAAATGCGCCTGACAGACGTCGCCGACACCCCTCCCGCCTTATCTAATCTCTCCGTCCGAAAGTTTTCCGGATTTTTATAAATTTGCGCACGCAATTTGCTCGATACAATGGGTATGAGATTCTGGAACCGTTACAAGGAACATTACAAGGCGCTTATACAACTGGGCGTGCCGATTGTCATCGGACAAATCGGCATCGTCGTGGTGGGATTGGCGGACAACATAATGGTGGGACAGTTCGATACCCTCCACCTAGCTGCCGCCTCGTTCGTAAACAGCGCTTTCAACATCCCGATTCTGTTCGGGCTGGGCTTCTCTTTCGGCCTCACGTCTTTAGTGGGACAAGCTTTCGGCAGAAAAGACAAATTCCACATCGGGCAACTCCTGCGCAACGGCCTTTTGGCCAATTTCTGTATGGGCGTGGTACTGACCCTGGTGATGACAGGGGTATGGTTCAACATAGACAAAATGGGACAGCCGGAAGAACTGCTACCGCTCATCCGCCCTTACTTTCTTCTCCAGCTCGCCTCTCTGATATTCGTGATGCTTTTCAACGCATTCAAGCAATTCGCAGACGGCATTACGGACACAAAAACTCCTATGTACGTGATGCTTTCCGCCAACCTGCTAAACATCATCGGCAACTACATCCTGATTTTCGGAAAATTCGGCTGTCCGGCGCTAGGAGTCGTCGGCGCAGGGATTTCAACCCTCATCGCCAGAATCGTTATGTTCGTCGCCTTCGCCTTACTTTTTTGCCACCATTCGTCCTATCGCAAATACCTGGTCGGCTACAAGCGCAGTCGCTACAATCGTCCGGACATTCTGTCCCTGAATAAAATGGGTTGGATGATTGGATTGCAAATGGGACTGGAAACCGCCCTGTTCAGCGTGAGTGGCATTATGATTGGCTGGTTGGGCAGCATTGCCTTGGCGGCTCATCAGGTTATGGTGGCGATTTCCACCCTCGGATTTATGATTTACTACGGAGTCGGAGCCGCCGTATCCGTGAGGGTCAGCAACTACTTCGGACGTGGCGACCTCCTCTATGTGCGTCGCACGACCTTGGCAGGCTTTCACCTGATTCTCTGTCTCGCCCTATTGGCTGCCATTGGCTTTCTGTTTTCCCAGGACATCATCGGCTACCTGTTCACCTCCTCCACGGAGGTCATCCGCATCGTCTCCACCCTCGTCATTATCCTCGTCGCCTACCAATTCGGCGATGCCCTGCAAATCACCTACGCCAATTCTTTGCGAGGCATCGGAGACGTCGTACCCATGGCGGTCATCTCTTTTATCGGTTACTTCATCATAGCGATACCGGTGTGCTACATTTGCGGATTCGTCCTAGACGGAGGCATCCGGGGCATCTGGCTCGGCTATCCCGTCGGACTAACCCTTACCGGTGCAATGATGTGCGTCCGATATTACCGGAAACTCCGCATCGTCAAAGCGCAACAACCATCGGTTAGACCGACAGCATAGCCTTCAGTTCCTGCATTCCCTTTTCCTTGTCCGCAAAATGCACCGTATGGAAACCCAATTGCCGGGCCGCCTCGACATTCTGTTCCAGGTCATCGATAAAGACAGCCTCCTCCGGCACGACATCGTAACGATTCATCAATACCTCATAAATTTCCTTCTCCGGCTTGATGACGTGTTCCAATGCCGAAATAATCTGCCCTTCAAAATAAGAGAACACCTCACGGTCCTTCAGATAATCGTAAAACTCCACCGACATATTGGACAAACAGAACAAACGGTATCCCCGTTCGGAAAGTTCTTTTATAAAACGCTGGGTGACAGGGAGGTCTCGCAACGAATGCTTGATAAACTCCACGAAATCCCAAGATTCCGCATAACAACGCCCGGTAAACCGGCTAATCTCCTTGACAATGTCCGTCTGACTCACCCGTCCCCGGTCGTAATCCGGCCAGAACCGCTCAAAAAAACCTTTCTCAAAAAGAGCAACAGGCATCTCAGGATCCCCGGGATACTCCCGTATCAAACGCTCGGGATTCCAATCCACAACTACCCCGCCCAAATCAAATACTATATTTTTCATACGCTTAAATCCTTATCGCAAAACATCAATATACGACCACCTCGTCAATAAACTGGAAACCATTCTGCCTCTTGGCAAAGAACCGCACATAACGTCCCCTTGCCTGAAAACGCGCCGTAAAGTCACGGATAACCAAAGACGCCTCATCTGCAGGAACTTCGTTTTCTATACGTGCCACCTCCCGATAATGTTGTCCGTCCTCCGAAACGCTGACCTGTACATAACGGGGCATATACACCCCGGGACCTATCAACTGCATAAAGTCGGCAGAAACATAGCTCAGGTCGCAAACCGAATCCAAATCAATCACTACATCCACGTCCGCCAGAAAACCCTGCCAACGTCCGTCGCCATAGGTCAGTCCGCCCCGGTAGCCGTCTGTCAGCGTCTTCTCGCCGGCAGCAGGATAGGAACCGCTATACCGATGCTGATAAACCACCGGTTTCCCGACAGCCCGATGATAATCCACCCGGGTCTCCAACACTTCGTCCGAAGCTTTTCCATCCGTCACGATAAAAGCCTTTATCCGGGCAGAATCCCGGACATAAAAAGGTTCGCGGTAAATTTGTTCCCGTCCGTCGTTAACCCGATAATGAATCTCAGGCAGATACTTCTCGGAATCAAACCCGATTTTCACCTGCCGGCGAACCGTATCCACCTCGGTCTGCATATCGATGTGGTCGCTGAGCGTAAACACGTTTACCCCCTTCGCCTTCAACCACCCGATGTGACAGGCAACCCGCCGTTTAAAATCCTCGGCATCTTTTTTCTCCCGGGGCGACCACACCACCTCCGCCAAAGACAACAGACGGGGAAAAATCATATACTCGGCGTGAGAGGTCGTCGGAATATATTCCGCCCACACATTCGCCTGCGCCCCCAAGATATGCTTTCCCTCTTCGGCGGTCAGCTCTTCCGGAACAGGATGATAGGAATACACCTTCAGATAGGGCAGGAAACCGCCGATTGCCTCCGGTTGCGTCCGGGGGTCTGCCTGATAGCTGTCGAAATAACAATAACCTCCCGGCGTCATAATCACATCGTGCCCCATACGGGCAGCCTTGATGCCTCCCGACTCTCCCCGCCAGGACATCACGGTCGCCTCCGGTGCCAGTCCTCCGTCCAGAATCTCGTCCCAGCCGATTAACTTGCGCCCTTGGGCATTCAGAAACTTCTCCACCCGATGAATCATATAGCTTTGCAGTTCCTTTTCATCCTTCAGTCGGTTGTCTTTCATCCGTTTCTGGCACTTGGAGCATTTCTTCCAAGCTGACGTGGACGCTTCATCGCCACCGATATGAATGTACTCGGAAGGAAAAAGCTCCATAACTTCCGTCAACACGTTTTCCACAAATTCAAACGTCTTTTCATTCCCTATACACAACTCCCCGTTCCGATAAGGCTTCCCGTAACATCCCAGTTGCGGATAAACGCTAACCACCTCCTCGGAATGTCCGGGCATCTCAATTTCGGGAATCACCGTAATGTGCCGCTTGGCAGCGTATGACACCACCTCCCGGATGTCATCCTGGGTATAAAAGCCCCCGTATGCTCCGGCTGAATCCCGGGTCACATAGCGCCGGTCGCCTTTCCACCAGTCCATATAATTTGCCTGGGAACGCCAGGCTCCCCGTTCCGTCAGTTCCGGATATTTTTTTATCTCAATACGCCAGCCGGCAGCATCCGTCAAATGCCAATGCAACCGGTTCAACTTGTAATTGGACATCAAATCCAAGCACTTCATCACAAACTCCTTGGGAAAGAAATGGCGGGAAACATCCAGATGCAATCCCCGATAAGAAAAAGCAGGCTCGTCTTCAATCGTCATCGCCGGCAAAACCCATTCCTTTTTCCCCTCCCGGTAAAACTGCCGGTCGGACAACAACTGCCCCAACGTCTGGACTCCATAAAACAATCCGACAGTAGCATTTGCCTCCAAAGAAATATGTTCCGGAGTTATCTGCAACCGATAAGCCTCCGGCACTCCCGGTCTAAAAGCCGTATCCACAGCCAGTCGAATCCCCCCTCCTCCATTCTCTGCCGAAAGCAACTCATAGCCCGCAATGCCTGAAATCACACTGTTCAGCAACTCCCCGCATTCTCCGGTTCCAGCATTTAGTTCCAAAGTCGTCCGACTGTTCAATTTAAAATCTCCTGCGTCAAACGCAACTTGCCGGGGCTGAGGAAGCAACTGCAATTTCACCTCATGAGGCGCAGAAACACAGCAAGCCACCATTACTCCCGCCAACAAAAACCATAGTAAACGATACCTGTTCATTGAAAAAATTTATTTTTACAAAAATAAGCATCTCGCAGAAAATTACAAACACTCACCTATTTATAGGGTACTTTCACCTGTGCGCAAGCAACAATAAAACAAGGCATCGGATAAAAAAAACAAAATTTATTTGGAGGTTATTCAAAAATACCTACCTTTGCACCCGAGTTCTTTGCCCAGATGGCGGAATTGGTAGACGCGCTGGTCTCAAACACCAGTGAAGCAATTCGTGCCGGTTCGATCCCGGCTCTGGGTACAAAACAAATCGCTAACAGTTAAACCATTAACTTGTTAGCGATTTTTATTTGGGCGATTTCTCTACGACCGCATCTCCTGCCTGAAGCGATCGTACTCCTCTCGCACCACATATTATCAATATCTGCCAAGCATCCATTTCCAAGCCGGAACACCATACTAACAATATGTAAAGTTTCCGTAAATAACGGAAGCTATTTGAAAAAGTTTCCGTGAAAATCGGAAACTTTCCCAAAACATTCATACGTGTAAATCTTTTATAGCTAAAACATATCCGGATACATTAATACAAACAGCCGAACATCCAAAGCGGAATCCTGTTGCCGTTTCCGGTCTCAATATCATCCAATGCAAGGTAGCTATTAGGAAGGTTGGCTATCTGGTTGAAAGTCTTGCGACTGCCTCCCACTTCGAACAGATATTTTCCGTCTGCCATAAAGTCCCCCTGCTTGGGCATAGTCAAAACAGAGATTGCACCCACTTGATTGGCAAAGAACGTTTCGCGAAGCGTGCCTTTCGAAACTCTGCCCGACAAAGCGTGCATCAAATTGGCATTGTTCAAGTATATCTTCTTCGGACCGGTCAGGTGTTTATAATCCTTGACCTTGTCCGTCAGCAGAAAAAGCAGCGCAGCACGGTCAAGCAGATACAACATCTTCAGCGTCTGGTCACGGGTCGATTCCAGCTCCGCAGAGAGTTTGTTGATATTCGGTTCAAGAGGTACATTTTCGGCAATAACCATCAGCAGTTTCTTTATCTTCTGAATGGTTGTATAGGTAATATCCTCCACCGCCGGAACATCGCTGTCAATGACAAGTTGGACGACTTCAGCCACACGCATCAGATAATCATCGCCAGCCTCCCTATAATAGGGATAATAACCTTTGCTCAGGTATTCATCAAAGTATTTCAATACTCTTATCTTCGATGCAATCTCCATTGCATATCCCGTATGGCCACCAAGCAACTCTTCCATAGCAATTGCAGGTATCGTAGCAACACCCTCATATTCTATATACTCCCTAAAAGACAGTCCGTTAAGTGTATAAAGCGACTGCCTGCGAGACAAGTCGGTTTTAGAGTTGTCGATAGCCAACATTGCAGAGCCTGTGTACACGATATTCAAATCGGGATAGTTGTCGTAAAAGTTCTTAAGCAACTGCGTCCAATTCTTATACTTATGCACCTCGTCGAAATAAACATTGACAACACCGTGTGCATAGAGAGATTCCACCAATTCTTCCAGGCTGTGATTATTAAACCACATATTATCCAGTGACACATACAACACATTGTCAAGATTGGTGAACGTTTCTTTGATATGTTGCAACAGCAACGTAGTCTTGCCGACACCCCGTGCGCCTTTAATGCCGATCAGTCGCACATTCCAGTTTATGCAATCATACAAATAGCGTTTAAATCGCAAATCGGTTGCAACAAGTTTACGATGAAAAGCATTTACCAACGGTTGAATATCCTCGTAATCCATAATGGTGTAAATTACATATTTCGTTGCAAATATAAGAAAAACACTTTTTCAAAAGTATTTTTTATGCAAAATTTCACCTTTGGAAAAGTGTTTTCGGATTGTAGATGTACAGCATTTAAATATCCCTTGGTAAGACGAGACAAATGTAGTACCTTTGAACGCACGGCAAATCCAAATGTTTTAACACGCTATGACCACCCAAAACAAACGCTTGGAATCATTGGACGTACTTCGGGGATTCGATTTATTCTGTCTGACAATCCTGTGTCCTTTCCTGCACGCGTTCTCCCGGACGGGTGAATACCGGTGGTTGCAACCCGTTATGAAACAGTTCGACCACGTCGCCTGGACAGGGTTTGCTTTTTGGGACCTGGTGATGCCCCTGTTTATGTTTATGGCGGGCGTTTCTATCCCGTTCGCTTTGGGCAAATACCTGAAATCCGGGGAATCGCGTCTGAAAATATACCGGCGCATCGGCAAAAGGGTCGTCATACTGTGGATATTGGGTATGATTTGCCAAGGCAACCTGTTGGCATTGGACATAGATTCCCTGAAAATATACAGCAACACCCTGCAAGCCATCGCTGTCGGTTATCTGTTCTCCTCCCTGCTGTTCCTGCACACTTCCGTCCGCATACAGATAGCGGTCTCCGCTTCCCTGCTCGTGGTTTACTGGGGAGCCCTGACCTTTATCTCCGCAGACGGATACGAACAAGGCGACTTCTCCGCTTCCGGCAATCTGGCAGAATGGATTGACCGGGCAGTGCTGGGCAAATGGAGAGACGGAGCGATTCGGGAAGCGGACGGCACCGTTGTTTTCCCCGTATGGTACAACTACACGTGGATATGGAGCAGTCTGAACTTTATCGTCACCGTTATGACCGGCGTATTTGCCGGACAGATACTGAAAAGCCGTCTGCCGGAAAAGAAAAAATGGACTTACCTGTTCGCCGTCGGAAGCGGAATGGTCATCGCTGGCTGGCTATGGCATCTCCAACTTCCCGTCATCAAAAGGATATGGACCAGTTCCATGGTTCTGGTCAGCAGTGGCTACTGTTTCCTGCTCATGGGAGCATTTTATTACCTGATAGACTACAAAGGTTTCCGGCGGGGCTGGACCTTGCTAAAAGTGATTGGAATGAACTCCATACTGGCATATATGCTCAGTGTCGAAGTCGGGGTCATTCGCCTCGACTGCATCAGCCACTCCCTGTTCTTCGGCTTCAAGCAATACCTACCCCCGGAATCCTACCAACTTCTCATCTTAATGTCCAACCTAGGTCTGGTCTATTGCCTGCTCTACATCCTGTACAAACACCGGATTTTCATCAAGGCATAACATTAAAAGAGTTTATAAAGTTTATATCTTGGTCGGGAGTACAGTTTCGAACAAGTTTAGCAAGAAATACTAAAAGAAATAGAACGCAACAAACGATAAAAACACCCGGAAAAAGATACTTTTGGCAAAAAACACCGTATATTCGACAGTTCAAAACCACAAACCCGTTAGCGTATGAAAAAGTTTATTATGATTTGCGTCGCAGGAATATGGTCTATCCTCTCCGCCAACGCGCAATTGGGCAAGCAAATGTCCAAATACCTTGAAAAAGACGGTGTTTCTGTTACCCGGCTGGACAAAAGCCTTTACGGACTTTATCAACGGGAAAACCTTCGTCCGGAGGCACTGGAGATGTTGCAACGACTAGAGGAAATCAATCTACTACACCTGGATTTGGACGTTTGTCCTGCGGATTTAAGCGACGAGCTGACAAGTCATTTCCGGAACATCCTCGACCGCCCGACCAAATACCGGTTGATGCAAAGCCGTCAGAAGGGGTTAGAAAAACTATGGGTTTACCTCCGAAATAAAAACGAAAGAATCACCGACCTGGTGGTGTGGCACCAAACCCCTTTCGACATAGACCTGATAGAATTAAGAGGGGACGTACAACCCGGACGGATTGCCCTGCTGGAAGAAGCCCTGAATCTGCCGGAATGGCATATCCTGTCCTCCTTGTTTTCCGACACCCCCGACAACAGACAGACGGCAGAGGAAGAACCTTTTCGTCCAACAGAAAGGAACGGGCAAAACCTCGATGACGAATGGGCGAACGATTTCGATAGCCTGTTCAACCGTTTCTTCGCACCCGGGTTCCGGAACGACAGCACGTCATTTCCCCGCAATCCTTTCGCTCAAATGGACCGGATGATGGACTTGTTCGGAGATTTCCCATTCTCTGACATAACCTTCCCGAAATTCTCCGGAGAGAACGGCACCAGCCGTAGCAGTTCGGTGCAAATCATAGAGGAAAACGGGAAAACGAAACTGAACATCGATTCCGAGAATACAAACCTCGTCTACATCATCGACGGACAGGAAGCTCCGCAAGACAGCGTCCAAATGCCTGAAAGGATAAGGGACGTCCGTTTGATTCCCTCCCGGCAGGATGACACCAAAACTTATTTATTCATCACTTCGCAGGAAAAACTCGGTCAATTCGTCAGCTTCACGAACGGCGAACTGACCTTCAGATACAACCAGCAGGAATTCAAATACAACCTGGACAAACTCAACGCACCGATTTTAATCATTGACGGCAGACCGTCTTCCGTTTTCAACGTGGAACCGTCCGACATCCTGCAAATCCGTCCGCTCAGCCAGACGGAAAAAGAAGCGGGCTTTCCCCCCGATGCCGAAGTCATCATCAATACCCGGCAGGAGTTTTAAACCCTACGGATTCCACGACATATCACGTTCAGTCCTAAAAAAAGGGCTG
>CAMWQQ010000041.1 GCA_947176455.1 uncultured Odoribacter sp.
ACAGGCGACTGCTCCAACAAGCCCAAACCATAAATAAAATGTTCTAAACCAATTCATATTATTCTTTTCTATAAATCATATCCACAATCTCTCCTCCAATTCCGGTCTTTTCCCATTCCAAATCCCAATCCACCAACTCTTCTTCTGGATTATCCCCGTCCAAACCGGACACGAGAAAACTTTTTACGCACCCTTTTAATTTCCCACCGTCAACAGCATCATAAGCGACATAAAATTTCTTTTCATCGGGGCTGAACAGCATGGACTTGATTACGTCTCCGGACTTTCCTACCGTATATTTAGGAGTAGTCGGAAAATTCGCATTACTCATGTAATCATAGATAAAAATCTTATTCCCTACCGAATAGTACAAATGAGCCATATTCTGTCTGGCTACAAAGCGACTGGTCTCGTCAATGCCCGTACCTTCCGTGGACACAGTTGAATAATGTACACCCTCTTCTGGATTGACATACACGATTTCCGGACTTTCTCCTTCTTTCCGAACAATCAACAATCCCTCCTCTTCATGATTACAGCAAACACAATCCATTAGTTTTTTTCCGGCAAACACCTCTTCTGCACATACCGGGGAGGCATTTTCATCTAACAATACCCCCTCCGTATCGTTATAGAAATAAGCATCCGACTTACAAATCAAAGCCTTAGGTGCTACTCGGGCACCTGGATAAAACATTCTGAACATCTGCTGGAAAAAATTCATAAACGAATCCTGTGTTCCGTCCATTTCTATCATCTCCCCGTCAGCAAAACAATACAAGGTCATTGTACCGTATGCAGGTCCTGACATATAGTCGAAATGTTCTACGGGATAATCCGGAAACATATAAACCGCTTCCATGGTCTGCACATTCACTTTCACGTAGCGAATGGGATCCACTGTCGCAAAATACAGATGATTGCCGACTTGCGTTGCCTTCACCGGAGTACGCCCCAAAGGAAAGTCCGGATTGTTTAATTTATAGGCATCCAACTGAAATTCTGCATTCCGCTTATCTTCCCGTTTGAAAGAAATCATCGTTCCATCGTCAGTTTTACTCATCACGACCAATCCGACTTGATAAGGAGAAGTCACCAACAAAGTAAAATCCATAAATGCCGAACCGTCTTCGTTACTCACCACCAAACGACAAGGGAAATTATCCTGATCCGGCGGAGTCAATTCTTCGCACACAACCCTCAAATCTTTTTCAGTGGAAACCGTTTTATAATTGATATCCCATCTGTAAGTCAGAGGTTTTTCTTCGTTTTCCTGAACAATTTCAGGACATGGAAGAACAAATTCAGCCCATTGGTCCGTCCGGAAACTATTTTTTTCCGGATCGAATTTTATAGTAATTCGGGATATTTTATCCGTTCCCAATTCTGTTGAATTATCAATACAGGAGCCAAACAAAACAGCCCATAGCATCAAAAAAAGGTATTTATTATTTTTCATAGCGTCAATCTTTAAATTAATCAAAAGGAAACCACATATTGGGCATAAATTGCCAATCCGAAGTCAGCTCCGGATGCTCCTTCGCATAATCGACCACCTCATGTTTAAAGACATACATCACTTTCAAATAATTACTAAAAACATACATCTCTTCCAAAGGTCCACCGAAATAAGCAATCAATTGCTGATACATCCCCGGATGATACAAAGCATAAGCAATAAACACATTATTCCACCAGCCCGGCTCTTCCAGAAAATCATTAAAAGTAACCACCGCTCGAAGATTTTGCTTGCTCCCCAGCTCAAAATCCTCGTTAGGCACCAAATTCAGCACAATTTTATAAACATCATTGTAATCCTTTGACAGATTCTCCCGAATCAATTCTATCGGAATATAGGCATTTACGGAATCCTTCAAAAAGATGTATTCAGATTGCAAAGGAGCGAAATGCACCCCTTCCTCCGCCGTGGATGCCGTATCGAGTTCCACCTTGAATTTCAGTTCCCGGGTTGTTTTCAATCCCATCAGTCGAACCGGCACCTGAACGGTGTGCCGTTGACAAGCCACCACCTTGTCTCCAAAGGTAAAATTTAGACTATCCGTTTCTGCCGGAAAATAAATCCGATAAACGTTATCATAGAATCCATCCTCGTTATCATCACAAGCACAAAATATGCCCATGAAAAATAACGCAGTCAGAAAAAAGTATTTTTTTACGTTGTTCATAGTATCTTTATTTATTTGTATAACCAAATTCTTTCTCTTCGTCAGGCCAAGGCAACACTGCGATTTCCGGAGTCATGACAATTTTATTCTCATTATTATAATCCATAAATGACGCATTCGTGCGTTTGTAGTCTAGAAATATCTGTCCTTCGCCCCACAATTCTTTTACTCTTTCGCTTTGAAGCGCCTGTCGAAATTTTTCAACCGTATTGACCTGTGCAATGTCCAAGGCAATGGTCAAGCCTCGGCTTCTCCGCACTTTATTCAAATAGTCCAAAGCCTTTTGAGGGTCTTTTTCATAAACTGCCTCTGCTGCAATATAATACATTTCAGGCAGACGAATCAAGCTTACCCCCTTGGTATTCTCTTTCTGCAATTCCACATCTTTCGGATCTGAAGCGTTCACATTCAAAAAACGGACAAAACAAGGCGACTTCTGACTATCTCCTACACCATCCGCGCTTCCCTCTCTGCTACGCATAGCAAAAAAATGATCCCAACGATAATCATGGTTGTCAGCCGTCCAGCTCACATCCTTATAAATTCCCTCATAATCAATACGGGGTCTCAACCAATTAAAATAAGTAGCCGAATACCGCAAAAATTGGTTATATAATGGCTCATACAATTTGCCTGTCGACAATCCCCAAATGATTTCTATTCCTCCCGGATATTTTTTTACTTCGGACAATTCCGTCGGCACGGAAATCAAACGATGCAAAGAAGAGGCGATTACTTTTTCCGCATAAAACCGAGCGCTGTCCAATTGCACTCCTTCCGCCTGAAATACCCTTGCCTTGATCGCATAAACTGCAGATAAATTCAGAAAATTATAACGGGCTTCCCGATATTCAGTTGAAACATTGACCGTATCACCTGCCAAATAATACTGGGCAACATCCAAATCTTTCAGAATATTCCCGTAACACGCTTTCAAGGAAAATAATTCCTTATTCTTCAAATCAAAAGAATAAGCATAAGGGATACCTCCGGCTTCCGGATTGTCTTGTATATTGGCGCTAAAATAACGCAATATGTCAAAGTGCAGGAAAGCCCGCAACGCGTAAGCCTCCCCCTTGATTAATGTCAAATCAGGATGTTTGCTCAGATTCTCTTTCTCAATATTCTCCAAAACATTATTGATATAAGAGATCACTCTGTAAGTTTCTGACCAAATTGTATTGATGCACTCCTCTACCTCCGGATAAGCATAGTCGTAGGATTGGACTTTTAAAACCAAGTCTTCTCCAAAAACCTCGGCATGAGGATTGTAACACAAATGTGCCAGTTGATCGGCAAATCCCCAAGTCAGGTTTTTCCCGTATAAGTCACCGGAAGCCAAACTAGCATAAATTCCATACATGGCATCCATATACCCTCTCGCATCTTCAAACATTTTGTCATTGACAACCTCGCCCTTCGGTTGTATATCCAGGAAATGGTCACATCCGGCAAAAGCAAATCCCGCCAATATGCCAACTACAATATTTTTAAACTTTTTCATCTTTACTTTTCAATTAGAACGTTGCACTAATATTTAACTGAAAACTCCTGGCAAACGGATAATCAAATCCCCGTTCCTGTTTCACCGTCGATACCCGAAAAAGGTCATTGGTCATAAATTCCAACCGCAGGCGACTTAAATACAAACGATGAGATATCGCTTCCGGAAAATCGTATGCCAACGACAAACTCCGCATATTCAACGTATATTCGTCTTCAATAAAACGGCTAGTCTGTTCAGGAACAGAAGTGTCCGCAATATTCTTGTATTTAACATAGTCGCCCGTTTCTTTCCAACGGCTGTCAAATACCCGCCGGTCAGCATTATCACGAGGATTGGCTCCTTCCACACGAGTTACCAGCGTTTGATTATAAATGGTCGATTTCAATTTATAATCGAACATCATATTTAACGAAACTCCTTTATAGGTCAAATAAGAACTGAACACTCCATAAAGTTTGGGATCGCTGTCTCCATATACGATTTTATCCTTATAGTCATAAATAAAGGTTGGCTTGTTATCTCTTCCTATGTATATTTCTCGTCCCGTTGCCGGGTCAATGCCACCAGATTTCACAACCTTAATGGCACTCATGGATTCCCCTTCCTCATACAACGGACGAGGCGTTCTTGATTTGTCCGCATTCTGTTTCTCATTTTCAGCTTTCAAGGCATTACTGATTTTCTTAATCTTGTTGGTATTGTGCGTTGCCGTCAATGAAAGCGTCCAATCCCAGTCTTTATTTCGAATTGCAATAACACGAGTGCGCAACTCTACACCTGTGTTGTCGACTTTCCCTAAATTCTCTTTGGCTGTCGTTACTCCGACCGAAGGAGCTTTAGTTACATCCAGCAACAAATTATCCGTAATCCTTTTGTAATAATCAAACGTCAAATCCAAACGATTGTGAAACAAATTAATGTCCAAACCTGCATTATAATTCAAAGTTCGTTCCCATTTTAAATCAGGATTGGCTATTGCCATCGGTATTGCCCCGATTCCTTTGTCATAAATCAAATCGGCTTGGTACTGATAAGTGGTGACAGCCATATAGGCAGGGAAACTGGCATTACCCAAATAACCGATACTGGCCCGCACTTTCAACCGATCCGTCGAATTGGCCGCAAAGAAACTTTCCTTGTGAATATTCCAACCGACACCGGCACTCCAAAAAGGAGCAAAACGCTCGTCCGCACCGAATTTTGAAGACCCTTCGTAACGCAAGGAAAAATCAGCAAAATAACGGTCCTTGTAAATGGCATTGGCATTCAGAAAACCACCCATGGACCGGTCGATTGTCTCTGAGCCATTCGGAGAACCGGAAGTGGGATATTTTGAAGCAAAAGAGGGATGAGCTAATTTATCGGACAAAATACCGATTCCTCTATATCCATTACTATTTTGGTTTGTCGCCTGCAAATTACCTCCACCGACAAGACTCAATAACGTACCGTTTTCAAACACTTTATTATAAGTCAGTAGCAACTTGCCTTGATAGTCCATGGAGCGATTATTGACAACATCTATCGAACCGGCTTCTTCTACTGAAGAAGAGGCAAACTGCTTGGAATCCGGAGAAACAAAAACTTCTTTATTATTTTTGTATTTCGTCAATGAAAACGATCCTTCCAAACGCAATCCCTCTACCAACTGAAATTTAAAATCCAGCACGTCATAGAGGCTGAAATTCTCTCCCGTATTATAACTACCCAAAGTCGCCTCATAAAGCGGATTCTCTTTGTTATAATGCAAATCATTATTCAGCGAACCGTCCAAATTATAAGCCCGGTCGTAAGGATTCTGTTTTACAAAGCCACCAAACGACCCGTAAGGAGATTCATGGTTCGTCGTAGAAGAAATGGTCATCGTATTGGACAAATAAACTGCCTCCCCTTTATTATAGGACAACTTGAAAGAAAGAGAATAACGCTGACGATCAGACCCTTTCATCACTCCCCGGTCGTTGCCGTACCGGAGTCCTAAATTGTAACGAATATATTCATCGCCACCATATATGGTCAGATTATGGTTGTTGACAAATGAATTGCGCAACGGATAAGACATCCAGTCAGTATTTACTCCTTCCCGTATACGCTGGAATATTTCATTGTAATCTTTGTCCAACTGGTACTGCTGTGCATTTGACTTTGACGTATACAAACCCGCTAAACGTTCGTATTCCAACTTGTCTTTTGCATTCAACAAGTGGTAATCACTCAAATCCGGCACCGTCAGCGAAAAATTGCCGTTATAAGAAACTTTCATCTTACCGCCCTTCATGGGTTTGGTCGTAATCACAATCACTCCATTGGCCGCCTTTGCCCCGTAAAGAGCGGATGCAGAAGCATCTTTCAATACCGTAACAGACTCTACATCATTGATATCCATGTCAAATACGTAATCGGCAGACACCTCTGAACCATCAACAATAAAAGTCGGCACATTGGCTCCCTCGGTAAAACTGCTACGCCCCCGCACCAATATTTCAGGACGCACATTCGGATTAGAGCCCTGCGCATTATTTTCCACCAGCAACATTCCCGGCACAAAAGCCTGCAAACTTTGTAATATATTCTTTGTGCCCACACTCAATAACTGTTCCTTGCTCACAGTCTGCGCCGCACCTGTAAAACTGGCTTTGGATTTCGCCGTGTAACCTGTAACCACGACATCATCCAACGTCTGTACTTCCGGATATAGCACGATTCGATAGTCCGTCTTGTTTTCCGCAATCTTTTGTTCATGACTCTTCATTCCGACAAATGAGAAGACCAGAACCACCGATTCACTCTCAGGAACATTGATAGAAAAATTTCCTTCCGCGTCTGTAACAACCCCCAAGGCAGTACCTTTTAGAAGAATCGACACCCCAGGCAATGTCTCTCCCTTATCATCTACTACTTTTCCCGTAATTTTGAGTTCTTTCACTTGGGGCGAAGTTTTCTCTTGTCGAAAAACGACAATACGGTCATTTAAAATCTCGTAATAAAAAGGCAATTCTTTTAATGCCATATCCAATACCTCTTCAAGAGTATTGTTACGAGCAACCCCGTTCACGACATAATCGCGTACGTCTTCATGATTGAAAATAAATTTCAGACTTGTCTTCTTCTGAAGATTCTCCATAAACTGGACCAGACTGGTCTGTTCAAATTCCAAATCGAACCGCTTTTGTTGCGACCAGACTTCCGCCCTCAATGCAGAGCACCCCAGTAGCACAATCAGGCACATGAGTTTGATTTTTATCATGCCCCAAATGACTTGTTGAATTGTTTTTTTCATAAATTTGTTTGGTTAATAATTAAACTTTAATTTCCCTTGCTTGGGAAGTTAATCGACGGAATGCATTGCCGTGCATTCCGTTTTTATATAATCAGGTTTATCTTTTTCCCACCACCAAAGTTTTACCATCCAAGCGAAACCACACTTTATGAGTTTTCTCCAACAATTCCATGACCTGAGTCAACGAATCGTTTCTGTTAAACCAAGCTGTAAAATGGAAATTCCTTACTTCCGAATCTTGATAGAAAATATCCATGTCATACCAGCGAGCCAAGTCCTCGAGAATGATTTGCAACGGACATTCCCGAAAATCAAAAATACCGTTACGCCAGGAAATCTCCCGTTCCGTATCCACCGGACAAATTTCAAATTTATCTCCGCGCAGACGTCCTTGCTGCCCCGGCAACAGATGGCGGATTTCTCCAGCATGCTCCAACTGCACTTTCCCTCTCACCAAAGTCACCGACTTGTTGTTCTCCGTATAAGAACGCACATTGAACTCTGTGCCAAGTACCCGGATATCAAAAGAGGAAGTTCGAACGACAAAAGAAGAAAGCATATCCCGCGCAACTTCAAAATAAGCCTCACCTCTCAATAAGCTCACCTCTCTGGAATTTCCGACAAAAGCCACCGGATATTTCAATCGGCTATCTGAATTCAACCACACTTTAGTTCCGTCAGATAATGTCACTTGACACTCTCCACCCCGGGGTACCTCTATTTCATTCCAAACCAATTGGCGGATGCCTGCTCCTCCCTCATACGACAAATTTCCCCTATGATTCTGAACTATCACATTTTCCTTTTCCATAAAAGCAGAATCATTCAAAGCGACACCTAAAGATACGGTCCGACCATCGGACAAAGTCAGTAACGCCAACGGTCTATCAGTAGCTATTTTAGATACAAGAGGCTGAACTGAGACAATGGAAGAGGAACGCCAAAACCACAAACATCCGACGCCCACAAGCAATAGCAAAGAAGCTGCTATTCCTAACCACCTGCGCCCGATTCGTCTGGAATGAACACGATAGCCGCAAATTTCAGCAATCTTGTTCCAAGATTTCTCCGCATCACCGGTCTGATAATATACGTGGTATTCTTTACTGCTAAATTTCCGGGAACAAATTTGTTCATACAAGCGCTCATTGTCTTCAGAAGCCTCCCGCCAATCCGACAATTCACACTCTTCTTCTGGCAAAAGCACTTCTCCCGACAAATATCTGTGTAGCAAATCCGACAAACGAATATAATCCCTAATCATGCTTTTTTTTGGTTTTTATTTAAAACCGCAAAAAGGAAAAACGGGTAGTCGGACGATTAAAAAATCAAATAAAAATGAAGTAGAAATATTCTCGCAATTCCTTGCGCAATATCTTATAAGCATTCTTTTTGTGGAATTTTACCGCATCAATAGAGATTTTCAACAAATCGGCTATTTCCTGATTGGTCTTTCCATCCAAATTCAGTAATATAATTTTACGTACCTGTTCCGGCAAACGACGGATCGCACCAAATAGCAATCTTCGGGTTTCTTCTTCAATAATGGCTCCCATACAATCGCTTTCAGTCGCCCCGACCGAAAGATGATTCGTCGCATAAAGCGTCTCCACCTTTCTATGCCGAATACTATTCAAAGCCTTTCCGCGCACAGTCGTATACAAATAACTTCTTACAGAAAAACTATCCGAAAAGTTATCCCTATTTTCCCATAAGGCAACAAAAGTATCTTGTATTATCGACTCACACTCTTCCATTTCCAAGCCGAAACGTCTCGCAAAGAAGACCAAAGCATGAAAATACTCTTCAAACGTGTCAGAAAAATTCATTGTATAATTCCTCTTCATACTTTAGTCTCTACTACTGATTAAACAAGGCAAAGATAACAAGATATTCATTCCTACACCCAAGCGAATATCAAGATGCAGTAAAAATATTAAGAATATAAACTAAAACACCCAAATGTTGAAAAACAAAAAGAAATTGTTTTAACAGAATTCGGAGACGATTAATCATCGTTTCCCGAACGTCTTTTTCAAATTTCCCCTCAAAAGGGAAGAAATTGCCCACATTTGTCCCCTTTGAAGGGAAATTTGTGTATTTTTGTGGCAAAAAGACAGCAGATATGATAGATCTTAAATTGGTCAGCTATATGCAGGAGGAGCTCCAACGCACTCCCACCAAATTTCAGCGGTATATGTATGACAAGATAATATGGACGGATCGTATGATCGGTCTTGTCGGTCCACGCGGTGTCGGAAAATCCACGTTGGTCAAACAACACCTGCTGAACCACGAAGAACATACAGATTGGCTGTACGTATCTGCCGACCATACTTTTTTTTCCAACCATTCCCTGACAGACCTTGCCGATGAGTTTGTCAAAGAAGGAGGCAAACACCTCATCATCGATGAAATCCACAAATACGAAAGCTGGTCAAGGGATCTGAAACAAATTTACGACACCCACGAATCCCTGCAGGTGATTTTCACTGGCAGTTCCATACTGGATATCCGAAAAGGGACAGCAGACCTCAGTCGGCGAGTCCTGATATTTGAAATGCAAGGACTTTCATTCCGTGAATATCTTGAACTGTTTGAAGACATTCGGCTACCTATTTACACGCTCGAGGAACTCCTTGCTCACCAAGTAAAGCTTCCCACAGATTTTCATCCACTGCCACACTTCCGGCATTATCTGGCAAAAGGCTATTATCCTTTCAGCCAACTGGACGGTTATGAAATACGCCTCCAACAAATTATGTCCCAAACCATTGAAGTTGACATTCCCCAATATGCAGGAATGAACGTATCTACCGCTCGCAAATTAAAAAGAATGCTCCATATCGTGTCAAAATCCGCACCTTTCAAGCCCAGCGTTCTCAATCTGAGCAGCGAACTGAAAATCAGTAAAAATGACGTGCCGGACTATATGCTATTTTTGGAAATGGCAGGTATGATAGGACAATTACGCGATGAGACAGGCGGACTGCGCGGACTTGGCAAAGTAGACAAAACCTACATTGACAATACCAACCTGATGTATGCCCTGGCAGACGACCTCCCCAACATCGGCAATGTCCGCGAAACATTTTTCTATAATCAGATGCGCGTAAACAACGAAATCGTTTCATCCAAGGTGTCCGATTTCCGAATCGGAGACTATACATTCGAAGTCGGAGGAGCCAAAAAAGGCAAAAAACAACTCCAAGGAATGAAAAACGGCTTCATCGTGAGGGATGAAATAGAATATGGACACAATGAATTTATTCCCTTGTGGTATTTCGGACTAAACTATTGACCGATCACCATATAAATACCTCTCTGAACACCTCCCCGGCAACCCGGACGGGGTCTTCTTGCGGGGTGGCGGCGTAATCGTTTTGCTGGTGCGTCCAGGGTTCTTCGAGGGCGTACCAGTCAATGTCGCGGGGTGGTTCGCCCGACAGGCGGTTTTGCAACTCGGCAAACCAGGTTTTCCAGCGCGGATAGTAAAAATCTTTCA
>CAMWQQ010000042.1 GCA_947176455.1 uncultured Odoribacter sp.
GTTCATAAAGTTTGTAAAGTGATAAAGTTTATAAAGTTTTGGGAGAATGGAGTGAGGGGAGGGGGATTTTATTATTTTTGCGAGTAGATAGTTGAATGAGATGTTATGAATTTGTTTTATACGCCTGACATTGAGGGAGAATATTACACGTTGAGTCCGGAGGAGTCGAAGCATTGCGTCCGGGTGTTGAGGTTTACGGAGGGAGAACCGGTTGCGCTGGTGGACGGGAAAGGAAACTGGTATCGGGGAGAGATTGAACGGGCGGATGCCAAAGGGTGCAAGGTGCGGATAACGGAGAAAACGAGCCATTACGGCCGTCGTCCTTTTCGTTTGCATCTGGCTGTGGCTCCGACCAAGAATCTGGACCGAATGGAGTGGATGCTGGAGAAATGCACGGAAATGGGCATCGATGAGATTACTTTGCTGAACACCGAGCATTCCGAGCGCAAGGTGGTGAAGGAGGAACGTTTGGAAAAGGTGATTGTCGCGGCGATGAAGCAGTCGTTGAAAGCCTATCTGCCGAAGTTGAACCCGATGATGTCTTTCCGGGAATTCGTGAAGGGGTGTCCGGAAAGTTGTAAATGTATCGCGCATTGCCACGAAGGCGAAAAGAAGCGACTGGATGAGGTTTATGTCGCAGGGGAAGACGTGGTCATTCTCATCGGGCCGGAGGGCGATTTTTCGCCGGAGGAGGTGGAATGTGCCCAGCGGGAGGGCTTTTTGCCGATAACGTTGGGAACGAGCCGTTTACGGACGGAGACGGCGGGTATGGTGGCTTGCCACAGCATCAATTTTATGAACAAGATATAAGCGATGGGAGGATTTATGGAACACATTTGGAAGGTCGTATTGATTGTCGTGTTGTTTTTGGTCGTGCCCCGTTGGTTGTGGGGACAGGACACGAAGACCAAAATCGCCTTGTTGAAGTACAAGGGAGGGGGGGACTGGTATGCCAATCCCACTTCTCTGCCGAATCTGATAAAATTCTGCAATGAGCAGTTGAAGACGAACCTGGCTACGGAACCGGTGAATGTGGAACCCGGTAGCCGGGATATTTTCAATTATCCTTTCGTCCATATGACGGGACACGGAAATGTCGTGTTCACGCCGGTGGAAGCTCAGAATTTGAGGGAATATCTGCTGGCGGGCGGTTTCCTGCACGCCGATGACAATTACGGACTGGCGCCCTCTTTCCGTCGGGAGTTGAAGAAGGTGTTTCCGGAGGATGAGTTGGTGGAGTTGCCTTGGGAGCATCCAATCTTTCATCAGCCATACGATTTCCCGCAGGGGGTGCCGAAGATTCACGAGCACGACGCCAAGCGTCCCCAGGCTTTCGGCATCATCAAGGAGGGGCGTTTGGTCGTGTTGTTCACTTTTGAAACGGACCTCGGTGACGGCTGGGAGGATACGGAAGTGCACAACGACCCCGAGAGCAAGCATCGGCAAGCCTTGCAAATGGGGGCGAACATTATTTCTTACGTGTTTCAGCATTGAATACCTCGAAAGGTACCCGGAAACTGACGCCCCGTCTGGTCAAATCGGCTAAATGGGGAATCAGGTTGTTTTTGAAATTTTCCCAGTTTCGGTTTTCCGGCAGGCTCCAGCCTGCTTCCGCCAACGCCATAGCGCGGGGGAATGCCATGTAAGTGACCCGGTTCAGGTCCTGCATCGCTTCTGCCCAGAGCAGTCCGGCAATTCCGATGATGTGTTTCTGTTCTTCGGTGGGCAAGCCGTATCCGGGGTCCCAGTCGTAGCTTTGCTGCAAGGTCAGGACGGGCATTCCCCAATTGTTGAATTCGGGCAGGTCGCCTTTGTATTGCGGATAGTCCAGATAACAATGCTCTCCGGGGGAGGCGATTAATTGGATGCCCGCCTGCCGGGTCAGTTCAATGGTTTTCGGGGTCAGTCCCATTCGCCACGTAAACAGCGTGCAATCCTTGGGATAGGGGAATAAAAATTCGGATGCCGGCATTCGGATGTTGTCCAGTTCGCACCACAGCATCAGTTCCTTTTGGTTTTGTCTGACCAGCTTGTGTATTCTGCCGAAGAAATACCCCATAATTTCCCGGACTTCCTTAAATCCCTTTGCCTGCATCAGTTTCCGGCAATCCGGGCAATGTCCCCAGTTCTTGTCGATGACCGCCTCGTCGCCTCCCAGGTGAATCCGGCGTGCCGGGAAAAGGGCGCACACTTCTTGCAGGATGTCGGCATAAACCTCATATACTTTTTCCTGTGCGGCGCACAAGGTTCGATCGGTCGTTTTGCCCAGTTGGACGGGAATGCTGTCCCGGTGCGCGCAACCCAGTTCGGGGCAAGCGAGAAGCAATGCCGCCGTATGTCCCGGAATGTCCAGTTCGGGGATGATTTCAACGTGCCGTTCGACGGCGTAACGAATCAAGTCTTTCAGTTCTTCCTGGGTGTAGAAACCGTTGTGCGGTCCCTGGGGTCCGGAATGTTTGTCCCGAAATGCGCCGATTTCGGTCAATTGCGGATATTTTTTGATTTCCATACGCCACCCTTGGTCGTCCGTCAGGTGGAGTTGCAACGTGTTGAACTTATAGCTTGCCATAAGGTCGATAAAGCGTTTCACCTCCTTTGCGGGGATGAAATGCCTTGCTGGGTCGAGCATTAGGGCGCGGTAGCCGTATCGGGGGGCGTCTTCGATTTGCAGACAAGGTACGCTGGCGGTTTTGCCGTCCCGTTCTAAAAGCAACTGGTTCAGGGTCTGGATGCCGTAGAAGATGCCGGCGGCATCCTTTCCGGTGATGCGGATTGAACGGGGAGTGATGACCAGCCGGTAGCCCTCCGGATGCTTCAAGGTCGTGTCGGTCTGTAAAAAGATGTTTCGGCGGGTTTGTCCGGCAGCGAGCGAAATTTCCGCCCGGCAACCGGTCCTTTGGGCGAGTATCCTCTGCAATTCCCGGGCTTCGTTTTGAAGGGTGGTGTCGGACAGGAGGATTTTTTCGGTGGAGCCGAACGGGTAACAGCCTTTGTCTGCCGGAATGATTCGCGCGGGTACGGGTATCAGGGGTTGGGCGGAAACCGCCAGGTGAAAAAGCAAGCCGCAACAGATACCAATCAATATTTTCATAGGTGATGAGGTATTAATGACGGGATAAAGGTATAAAAATATCGTTACGAACTGACGAATTGTCTGTAAAAATAATTTTATTATGTCAATTTGTCAAATAATGTGCAAAAATTTCCTTGAAACCTTCCCCCGGGGGATTCGGTATAAGTTTTGTATCTGTCCGTCACAGAAAGGAGAACGCAAGACTATGAATACCAATAATTATACGATTAAGTCGCAGGAGGCATTGCAGTATGCGGTGCAGCTTGCGCAGGGCAAGGGGCAGCAGGCGATAGAGACGGGGCATTTGCTGAAAGCCGTACTTCATATCGGCGAGAATGTGACTCATTTTATTTTTAACAAGCTGGGGGTTAACGACAGGAATCTGGCGTCCGCGCTGGACCGTATAACGGAGGCTTATCCCAGGGTTTCCGGGGGAGAGCCTTATCTTTCGGCGGACAGCAACAGGGCGTTGGAGAAGGCGACCCGGTTGGCGCAGGAGATGGGCGACCAGTATGTTTCGATAGAACATATCCTGCTGGGCTTGTTGGACAATCGGGACCAGGTGGCTCAATTGCTGAAAGATAGCGGATTGACGGAGAAAGAAACGAAGGAGGCGATTGCGGAATTGCGTAAAGGCTCCAAGGTGAACTCCCAGTCGGCGGAAGACAGTTACGACGCTCTTGGACGGTATGCCGTCAATTTGAACGAGCGTGCCCGCAACGGCAAACTGGACCCGGTCATCGGACGAGACGACGAGATTCGGCGGGTGTTGCAGATATTGTCCCGGCGAACGAAGAACAACCCGATATTGATTGGCGAACCGGGCGTGGGCAAGACGGCGATTGCGGAAGGTCTGGCGCAACGGATAGTCAACGGGGATGTGCCGTCGAATCTGACGTCAAAGCAGATTTATTCGCTGGATATGGGCGCCCTGGTGGCGGGAGCCAAGTACAAGGGGGAGTTTGAGGAACGTTTGAAAGCGGTGGTGAACGAGGTGTTGACTTCCGAGGGGGAAATCATCCTGTTCATAGACGAGATTCACACGCTGGTGGGCGCCGGGAAGTCCGAGGGGGCTATGGATGCCGCCAATATTCTGAAACCTGCCTTGGCGCGGGGCGATTTGAGGGCGATAGGTGCCACCACTCTGAATGAATATCAGAAGTATTTTGAGCAGGACAAGGCGCTGGAACGTCGTTTCCAGAAAGTGATGATTGACGAACCGGATGTGATGAGCGCCATTAGCATTATGCGCGGTTTGAAGGAAAGATATGAAAACCACCACAAGGTGCGGATTACCGACGATGCGATTATCGCTTCCGTGGAGTTGTCGCATCGTTACATATCAGACCGTTTTCTGCCGGACAAGGCGATAGACTTGGTGGACGAGGCGGCGGCGAAGTTGCGGTTGGAGATGAATTCCGTGCCGGAGGAAATCGACGAACTGGAGCGGAAGATTCAGCAACTGGAGATTGAGAAGGAGGCGTTGAAGCGGGAAGGGAGCAGTAAGAAGCTGGATGAAATCGGGAAGGAGCTGGCGGAATTGAACGACGAGCGTACCAAGTTGAGGGCGCAGTGGGAATCCGAACGTTCGCTGATAGATGAAATCCAGAAAAACAAGGATGCCATTGAGCAGTATAGATTTGAGGCAAGCCGTGCCGAGCGTGAGGGGGATTACGGCAAAGTGGCGGAGTTGCGCTATGGGAAAATCAAGGAAGCCGAACAGCGCATTGAGGAGGTGAAAGAGAAGCTGGCGGAGATGAAGCACGGCGATTCGTTGATTCGGGAGGAGGTCACGGCGGACGACATTGCGACGGTGGTTTCCAAATGGACGGGCATACCGGTTAACCGGATGATGCAAAGCGAGCGGGTCAAATTGTTGCATCTGGAAGAGGAATTGCACAAACGGGTTGTCGGGCAGGAGGTGGCGATTGCCGCATTGGCGGATGCCGTCCGGCGGAACCGTGCCGGATTACAGGATGCCCGCCGGCCTATCGGTTCGTTTATTTTCTTGGGAACGACCGGTGTCGGCAAGACGGAGCTGGCAAAGGCGCTGGCGGAGTTTTTGTTTGACGATGAGTCGCAGATGACCCGTATCGATATGTCGGAATATCAGGAGAAACATTCCGTGTCCCGTCTGATTGGTGCGCCTCCGGGATATGTCGGTTACGACGAGGGTGGACAATTGACGGAGGCAGTCAGGCGCAAGCCCTATTCCGTGGTGTTGCTGGACGAGATAGAAAAGGCGCATCCGGACGTGTTCAATATTCTCCTGCAGGTGCTGGATGACGGACGCTTGACGGACAACAAGGGGCGGACGGTGGATTTCAAGAACACGATTATCATTATGACTTCCAATATTGGAGCACACATCATTCAGGAAAAACTGAAGGATTTGAGCGACAAGAACCGGGAACAGGTGTTGGAGGCGACGAACCAGGAGGTGTATGAGTTGCTGAAACAGACCATTCGTCCGGAGTTCCTGAACCGCATCGATGAGGTGATAATGTTCACTCCTTTGCGGGAGAGTGAGATTGTCGATATTGTCCGGTTGCAGATGAAGTCTTTGCAGAAGATGCTGGCGAACAATGGCATTTCCATTGAGGTGACGGACAAGGCGGTGGAATGGATTGCCCGTGAAGGCTATGACCCGCAGTTCGGGGCGCGTCCGGTGAAGCGGGTGATTCAGCGGAATCTGCTGAACGACCTGTCCAGGCAGATATTGGCGGAGCAGGTGACGAAGGACAACCGCATCGTGGTCGATGTAAAGGACGACCGTATCGTATTCGAGAATCAGTAAATGATTGGAAGATAACGTCAGAGCCGGGGAGACCGAAAAGGTTTTCCCGGCTTTTCTTTTGAACTTTCTTTGCTGGGAAACGTAAAACCTGTCGGTACGATTGTAAATGTGATTGATATGAGTACATCCGACATCGGTTTGATAGGACTTGCCGTTATGGGGGAAAACCTGGCGTTGAACTTCGAGAGCAAGGGGTTTACGGTATCCGTGTATAACCGTCGCGACGGACAGGAGTCTGTCGTGGACCGTTTTATGCGGGGCAGGGGAAAAGGAAAGCATTTTGTTGCGGCGCATTCCGTGCAGGAGTTGGTCGCTTCCCTGAAACGTCCGAGGAAAGTGATGCTGATGATTCGTGCCGGTCAGCCGGTGGACGAGGTCATCCGGGAATTGCTACCGCATCTGGAACCGGACGACATCATCATCGATGGAGGCAATTCCGATTTCAGGGACACGGAACGCCGGGTGAAGGAAGTGGAGGAAAAGGGGCTTTTGTTTGTGGGCGCCGGGATTTCCGGCGGCGAGACGGGTGCCCTGACCGGTCCTTCCATTATGCCCGGCGGTTCCAAGAAGGCGTGGCGCTTGGTGAAGGGGTTTTTGCAAAGCATCGCCGCCCGGCTGGACGGCGGGATGCCCTGTTGCCAGTGGATAGGTCCCGGCGGTGCGGGGCATTACGTGAAAATGGTGCACAATGGCATCGAGTACGGCGATATGCAGTTGATAGCGGAATGTTATCATATCCTGAAAGAGGGTGGCGGGTTTGACAACGGCAGGATTGCCGATATTTTTGAAACCTGGAACCAAGGGGAGCTGAACAGCTACCTGCTGGGCATTACGGCGGAGATATGCCGGAAAAAGGATGAGGGTGGGGCGTATCTGCTGGATATGATTCGGGATGTGGCGGGACAGAAAGGGACGGGCAAACTTGCCGTCTTTTCCGCCTTGGAGGAAGGCGACCCGCTGACTTTGATAACGGAGGCCGTTTATGCTCGTTTCTTGTCGTCCGTACCGGAGGAACGGGAAAAGGCGGCGGAGTATTATGCTTCCGCTTTCTCCGATTCGTATCGGGAGCGTAGCGGTTTGACGGAATGGCTTGGTGATGCCCTTTACGCTTCCCGGCTGGTTTCTTATGCGCAGGGCTTTTCCTTGTTGCGCAGGGTTTCGGCTCATTACGGCTGGGACCTGGATTTCGGTCTGCTCGCCAAGGTATGGCGGAAGGGGTGCATTATCCGCTCCGCCTTTCTGAAACAGATAACCCGGGCTTATGGGGTGGCGCCCGGATTGGAAAACCTGTTGTTCGATGATTTTTTCCGGCAACGGCTGACGGAGGCTTTGCCGGCGTGGAGACGGGTGGTTGCCGGTTGTCTGTCTTCCGGACTTCCGGTGCCTTGCCTTGCCTCCGCCCTGACCTATTTCGATGGGTTGCGAACATCGCCTTCTGCCGCGAATCTGATTCAGGCGCAGCGGGATTATTTCGGGGCTCATACCTACGAGCGGACGGATGCACCCCGGGGACAGTTTTTTCATACCGACTGGCACGGTGCCGGAAGTGCCGTTTCGGGAACTTATAATGCATAAAACGAGAAAGCGATGAAACCGGACAATCACATTTTGATCATATTCGGCGCTTCGGGAGATTTGACGAAGCGGAAGTTGTTGCCTTCTCTGTTTGAACTGTTCGACCGGGATATGTTGCCCGAACGTTTTGTCGTGTTGGGCGTGGCGCGGACGAAGTTTACCGGGGAGGGGTTTCGGAAAGAACAGCGGGAAAACCTGAAACGCTTTTTGAAAAGCGGAGAGCCTGCCGACAAAACCTTGGACTCGTTTTTGGAGCGGGTGCATTATGTGGCTTTGGATACGGACGACGCAAGGGAGTACCGTTTGCTGGCGGAGAAGATTGCCGAAATCCGGCGAACGGAGGATATTCCGGATAAGTTGCTGTTTTATCTCGCCGTGCCTCCCCAGAATTATGAACGGATTGCCGATGCGCTGAGGGAAACGGGGCTGAATCGGGCGCAGGAAGAAAGAGGGTGGAGACGGATTATCGTGGAAAAGCCTTTCGGAAGCAGTCTGGAGACGGCGCAACGGTTGAACAGGCATTTGTGCTCCATTTTCGGGGAAGATGAGATATACCGCATTGACCATTTTCTGGGAAAGGAGACCGTGCAGAATATTCTGGTGTTGCGTTTTGCCAATCAGATTTTTGAATCGCTGTGGAACCGGAATTACATTGAATCGATAGAAATACGCGCCGAGGAGACGTTGGGAATAGAGAACCGTGGAAAGTATTACGAAGGGGCGGGGGCGCTTCGGGATATGGTGCAGAATCACCTGATGCAGTTAATGGGTTTCGTGGCTATGGAGGCACCTTCCGCCTTTGATGCGGAACTGATGCGCGACGAGGTGGCAAAGGTGTTTCGTTCCTTGCATCCACTGTCGCCCGCAGATGTGATTCGCGGACAATATGTCGCCGGGGAGGTTGATGGGAAGCCGTTGCCTGCCTACCGGGAAGAGCAGGGGGTAAATGCGGATTCGACCACCGAAACGTATGTCGCTATGCGTTTTTATATCGACAACTGGCGTTGGGGCGGAGTGCCTTTTTATTTCTATACGGGGAAACGTTTGGCAAAATCGAAGTCGGAAATCATCATCCATTTCAAGAATGTGCCGCATCGCCTGTTTACCGGTATGTGCACCCAGGACTCCTGCAATGAGCTGGTGCTGAAGGTGGATGCGCCGGAAAGCATCTCCCTGAAATTCGGATTGAAAGTGCCGGGGTCATTTTTCGAGGTGAAGCGGGTGAGTATGGATTTCGCTTATGATTCCCTGTGCAATACTTATATCGCGAACGCCTACGAACGTTTGTTGCTGGATGCGATGCAGGGCGACTCGACCCTTTATACCCGGACGGACGCACTGGAATTGAGCTGGCGGTTTATCGACCCGATTGTGCGGGCGTGGGCGGAGAAACCGGCGGAAGGATTGGTTTTTTATCCTGCCGGAAGCGAAGGACCCATGCCACAGGGTGACCAGGGCGATGTCTTGTGTGCCAAGTAGGAACTGCTTGTCTGCCAAAACTTTGGAAGAAAAGTGAAGCCCGTTTCATTTTTTCCCTAGGTTTGAAGTTGTGTTTTTCAAATAAAGCGTATATTTGCCTTCGTTTTGTTCCGAACCGTTTTTCGACGGCAAGGATTAAATGGGAATCAGGTGAGAATCCTGAACAGTCCCGCTGCTGTAAGCCTATAATGGGTCAGGCATACTTTAGCCATTGTCTCTCCGGAGATGAGAAGGCGCCTGGACCGGGTAAGTCAGAAGACCTGCAAAACGATTTTTTTTCAATGGCTTTCGAGGAATTAGCTGTAGAAAACATCAGGTATGCGTTTTTAGCACGTTTTACATTTTGGGTTTTACAGAACATACGGAAAGGGTTTCCGTCGTGTTTTCGGGTATAGGTTTCCTTCCCGTTTTCTTCGAAACATAGTAATAACTGTTTAAAGGAAACGGGTTTGATGCGTTTGTTTTTTTATCGGTGTGGACTTTGCGTTTTGGGACTGGTCGGCATTTTGAGCCGGAGTGTCGCGCAGACGGCGGATACGCTTCGGGAGCATCAATTGCAGCAGGTGGATGTGTCGGGCGTGCGACGTCCGTCGGTGGTGCGCTCCTCGGCACCGTTGCAGGTGGTGAGCGGTGCGGAAATGGAGCGTCTGGGCTATCAGAGCCTGGCGGATGCCGTGCGGCGTTTCAGCGGAGTGACCGTGAAGGACTACGGTGGCATCGGCGGATTGAAAACGGTGTCGGTGCGCAGTCTGGGAGCGCACCACACGGCGGTGGCGTATGACGGTATCGCCGTCAGCAATTGCCAGGCGGGACAAATCGACATTGGACGGTTTTCCTTGGATAATGTATCGCAGGTCAGTCTCGCCGTCGGACAGGAAGATGACATTTTCCAGTCGGCACGGATGTTCGCTTCGGCGGGGGTGTTGAGTATCCGGACGCAACAGCCGGCATTCGGAGAAAACCGGAAGGACAGTTGGCAGTTCCGGGTAAAAGGCGGTTCTTTCGGTTTCATCAATCCGAATCTGCGTTACGCCCGGAAGCTGACGCAACGGACCCGCATTGCCGTGGACGGTGATTTTTTGAGGGCGGACGGCGCTTATCCTTTTACCTTGAAGAACGGGAAACGGGTCACCCGGGAGAAACGGTACAATTCCGATATCCTTTCCTGGCACACGGAAACCAATCTTTACACCACTTTCCGGGACAGTAGCATCCTGACGGCAAAGGCCTATTATTTCCAGTCGGAACGGGGCTTGCCGGGTGGCGTGATTTATTACAATCCTTACAACAAGGAGCGTTTGTGGGACCGCAATTTCTTTGCCCAGACCGGCTACGAGAAGCATTTCAACCCGCAATGGGCGCTGAAAGGAGCGTTGAAGTATAATTA
>CAMWQQ010000043.1 GCA_947176455.1 uncultured Odoribacter sp.
GACCAATCCGGACAAGCCTGCCGGCAGGGGACAGCAACTCCAGGAATCCGCGGTGAAGAAATACGCTCGGGAGGCTGGGTTGAAGATTCTGCAACCGGAAAGGTTTCGGGATGAGGGATTTTTGAAAGAGTTGGCAGACCTGAAGGCGGATTTGCAATTGGTGGTCGCTTTCAAGATGCTTCCGGAAACGGTCTGGAATATGCCCCGTCTGGGCACCGTGAACCTGCACGCTTCGCTGTTGCCGGATTACCGGGGGGCGGCACCGATTAACCGGGCGGTGATGAACGGAGAAACCTGTTCCGGCGTGACGACTTTCCTATTGAAACACGAGATAGATACCGGGAACATCATCTTTCAGGAGAAAGTGGAAATCGGCGAGGAGATGACTGCCGGCGAACTGCACGACGAATTGATGAGGAAGGGGGCGGAATTGTTGTTGAAAACCGTGCAGGCGATGGAGGCGGGAGATTACCCCTTGCTCGACCAGGAAGGACTGCTCCGCGGACGTGAGGCGGTGCACGCTCCGAAAATCTTCAAGGAAGACATGAAAATCCGGTGGGAAGGAGAGCTGGAATCCATATATAACCACATCCGGGGATTGTCCCCTTTTCCCGGTGCGTGGACGGAATTGTTGCCACTTGGCTCGGACGATGCCGGTATCTCGCTGAAAATATTCAAAGCCGTTAAAATTAGTCAGGACCACCACCAACCTGCCGGGACAATTCGTACCGACGGCAAAACCGTTTTTGACGTTTGCGTGAAGGGAGGAATCATCCGGGTGCAGGAACTGCAGCTGTCGGGCAAAAAAAGAATGCGGGTAGAGGATTTCCTGCGGGGATTCCGTCTGGAGGACTACCGGTTAGAAAGTCGGAACGGATAATCATTTCGGGAATATGAATGAAAGTCGGATATTGGAAGCGGTAAACGAAAAGCAGGAGGAGCTTTGGCAGGAAGTTTTCGCTTACTATTATGCGGCGTTGTGTTCCTATGCCGGCCGATTGGTGCAGGAACCGGTCATTGCGGAAGATTTGGTGCAGGATATCCTGTTGTATGTCTGGAATGGCGAGCGGAAGTTTGTCCAGCTGGAAGAACTGACCAATTACCTTTACCGTGCCACTTATAACCGGTCGATGATGTGGTTGCGCAGTGAAAAGTGCAAGTCCAAGCATCTGGTCCGTTTGCAGGAAGAGAGCCGTCCGGAATCCGAAGAGATGTTTATCGAGACCGTCCGCGAAGAACTGCTCCGGCAGTTGTATCTTTATATCGATGAATTGCCGACCGAACAGCGCAAAGTGATTCGGCTCAGCATCGAAGGATTGTCCGTCAATGAAATCGCTGAACACTTGGGCATATCCGTCAATACGGTGAAGACGCACAAAAAACGCAGCTTCAAGCAATTGCGTGGACGAATGAAGGAAGATGCAAACGTCTTCTGGCTCGCCTTTTTCTTATTCTAAAAAAAAATCATTTTTCTTGTCACCCTTTTCCATGGCTTGTGCACATTAATATGTGTAAAAACGAAAAACCATGGGTAAAAGTGTTGAAAAAACGGTGGACTTGTTGCGGAAATCGTATGCCGGAAAGCTCGAGGAGAGCGAACAGAGGGAGGTCGACCGTTTGTTGTCGGATGAAAGGATGCGACAACTCTACGAGTGCATTGGAGATGACGAATACCTGATACGGGAATTTCGCCGTTATGACGCTTATTTGCCAGACCGGGGCTATCAGGCTTTTTGCCGAAAGATACGGAGACAAAAAATGTCGCGGGTCTGGAGGCGTCTGTCAGTAGCGGCGGTCGTGCTGTTTGCCGTGGGGTGCGGGTGGCTGTTGATGAACCGGATGGGGACGACGGAACCGGTCGTCGTGGCGACCTCGACGGTGGAACACGGGAATTACCGGGCGTATTTGCAACTGAGCAGTGGCAAACGGATACTTCTGGAGGATGCGGAGCAGGGAGAACTGCACGAGGCAGAAGGAAGCGTCCGGGTGGATTCGGGCAAAGTGCTTTATGCCACCGACAAGGTGTCGCAATCCTTGAATACAGACGCATATCATATTTTGTCGGTACCTCCCGGAGGGGAATATCGTCTGTTGCTTGCCGATGGTACGGCTATACACCTGAATGCCGAAACAGAACTCCGTTATCCGGTTGCTTTTACTGCAAGTGAAAGGAGGGTGTTTCTGAAAGGCGAGGCTTGGTTTGAAGTGGCGAAGGACGCCGAAAAGCCTTTTGTTGTAGAAACGGAACTGGGATATGTCCGGGTGTTCGGTACGGAATTCAATATCCGCAATTATGCGATTGACCACGAAATCAAAACCACGCTGGTTGAAGGTAGCGTTGGTTTCTTGCGGAAAGGCGATAGGGCGGAGCAATATACGAAAATCGAACCCGGTTACCAGATTCGGTGCGCAGAGGAGGCGGGTAGTCGTCCGGAAATCCGGAAAGTCAAGGTGGCTGATGAAATTGCCTGGAAAAATGGAGCATTTTGTTTCGTGCGCTGCTCGCTGGAGCGGATTATGCAGGATATCGGGCGGTGGTATGATGTCGATATCGTTTTTACGGAAGATGCACTCAGACAAATGCGTTTTACGGTAACCCTTCATCGTTATCAGGATATCGGGAAATTATTACGCTATTTTGAGGAAGCGGCTAAGTTGCAGTTCCATATACAGGGAAAAAATATCACGATTTCAAGGAAATAAAAGGGAGTGTGGTGTGTGATTTTGGAGGCTCATCCACAGGCTCGCATTATATTTACAAACATACTAATTTACAAATCTATGAAAACAAAACTACCAGACGGGTTTCGTGGGGCGATTGACATCAGAAAAACATTTCTGGTTATGAAACTCTACCTTGTTTTTACCTTGTTTTTGACCTTGACCGTTTCGGCATCGGTCTACTCGCAGAACGAGCGGATTTCCTTTACCTTGGAAACTTGCAGTTTAGGAGATGCGTTGATCCACGTCAAGGATATGACAGGAGCGCAAATCATTTATAATGAGGATTTGCTGGAACATTTGACCTGTCGGAAATTGACCCTTGATCGGGTGACTGTAGCCGAGGCTATCGAAGAGATACTGAAAGGCTCCGGCTTCTATTGTGAAAAGGTGGACGAAGTATTTGTCATCAAACCCTTGCCACAGCAACAACAGATTGCCCAGCCGGCTCGTCTTTCCGGTAAAGTTACCGATGAACAAGGACAGCCTCTGCCGGGTGTGACGGTGGCCATTAAAGGAATTGCCGTTGGAAGTGTAACCGATGTGGACGGGAAGTATATGCTTCACCTGCCGGACTCCAAGAAATGTACGCTGGTATTCAGCTTTATCGGTATGAGGACCCAGGAAGTGGCTTATACCGGTCAGAAAGAAATCAACATTACCATGAATGAGGAATCCACACAGATGGATGAAGTGGTGATTACCGGTTACCAGAACATTGACAAGCGGAAATTGACCTCTGCTGTCACGACAATCAAAGTTGACGATATTCGTGTGCCGGGCATTAATACCATCGACCAGATGCTGGAAGGACGTATCCCGGGCATGATTTTTATGCAAAACTCCGGTCAGGTGGGAGCGGCTCCGAAATTACGAATTCGGGGAACCTCTACGGTGCTGGGCAACCGGGAACCGTTGTGGGTGCTCGATGGCGTGGTTCTGACCGATCCGGTGAATGTGGATCCCGCCCAGTTGAATGATTTGGACTTTGTCAATTTGTTGGGAAATGCGATTTCAGGATTGAATCCGGACGACATTGAACAGATTGACGTCTTGAAAGATGCTTCTGCGACAGCCCTATACGGAGCCAAGGCGGGTAACGGTGTCATTGTGATTACGACGAGGAAGGGAAAAGTCGGTGCCCCGAGTGTTACCTATTCCGTGACGGGAACCTACACCAGGCGCCCCCGATACAGCGACCGGGCGATTAACCTGATGAACTCCAAAGAAAGGGTAGATGTTTCCCGGGAATTGGTAGAGCGGGGTGTTTTCTACAACAATATCGACAGTTGGGTTGGCTATGAGGCCGCCATACAGGATTATTACAACGGAGCCATTAACTATGGTGAATTTAATCGGCTGGTCGGCTATTACGAGACATTGAATACGGACTGGTTTGACGTGGTTTGTCAGGATGTGTTCTCCCACAATCATACCCTGAGTCTCTCCGGAGGTTCTAATAATATCCGGTATTATGCTTCTTTGGGAATGAACGACGATAAGGGGGCGATTAAAGGCGAGAAAAACAAACGCTATTCGACAACCCTCAACCTGACGGCAAATTACAGGCGCTTTACGGCACGTTTCCAATTGCAGGGAAGTATGTCTGAACGGGACTATAATCCTTCGGAATTGGGCGTACTGGATTATGCCTATGGAATGAACCGTGCCGTTCCTGCCTTTAATCCCGACGGTTCCCGCTATCTTTATCAGCGGGTGGTTTCTGCCACGCACCCGGTGTATAACTTTAATGTCCTGAATGAGATGGATAATTCCGGGGATGAGATGAAAGGCAGTTCATTGAATATGCAGGCGAATGTGGGCTACAACATCCTCAACGACCTGAAACTGGAAGGAACCTTGTCTTATGCGATAAACAATACCAACCAGGAGGTTTATTTTACGGAAAGCAGCTATTATGTACATAAGCTACGGCAGGGGCAGGCGGCAAACAATGATTTGTGTCCGATTGGCGGTGAGTTGCGGGAAAGCAATATCCGCAACACGAACTGGATGGCGCGTTTGCAGGCAAACTATCTGAAAAGCTTGGGCGATGCCGGAAAGCACAACGTAAACGCTTCTGCCGGTGTGGAAGTGAATTCCCAGCGCTACGACGGTTTCAGCATCACGCGTCGGGGGTATTACCGGGATCGTGGAAAATTGTTTGCTTCCGTACCGACGACTAATTCAGCCTATTATAATCAATTTATGTCATCACCGGATGCCTTGGGAAGGATAACGGAGAATCTGACCAATTCGGTGGCTTGGTATGCGATGGCGGGATATGATTACGACAATCGTTATATGCTGAACCTGCACGTTCGGGGAGAGGCTTCCAACCTGTTCGGTTCGCGGGCGAACGACCGCATGATGCCGATTTGGGCACTGTCCGCCCGCTGGAATGTGAAGCGGGATATTCTGGAATCCGTAGGCTGGATTGAGGATATGGCATTGAGAGGTTCTTTCGGTTACCAGGGAAATATGCTGAGCAACCAGACTCCCTATATGATTATTCAGCAGGGTACGGATTATATGGGAAAATACGGTGAATTAACCTCGACCGTTGCTCATTATCCGAATCCCGATTTGAGGTGGGAAAAGACGGCTTCCACAAACGTGACCTTGGATTTCTCGTTTTTGAACAACAAAATCAACGGTTCTGTTTCCTATTATTACAAGAAGACCCGGGACGCATTCTTGACCAAAACAATCTCCGAAATTAACGGTGTCAACCAATATGTGGTAAATAGCGGAACGCTGGTAAACAAGGGTATTGAGGTTAGCTTGAATTTTACACCCATCAATCGAATCGGACTTGACGGCGGAAAAAGAGGTTTCGTGTGGAGAATCGACCCGCAATTGGGACAAGTGTTGAATGAATTGGTGAACAGTGCGATAAACAATCGGAACCATGTGTTGCGGGATGAAATCACTTACAATGACATGTTGACCGGTAATGTGGAGATTGCCGGAGAACCGTTGAATACGTTCTATTCCTACCGCTTCAAGGGCTTGAGTCCGGAAGACGGCTCGCCGATGTTCTACGGGGCGGAGGATGAATTGCAAGAAGAACTGGCTGCGAAATATAAAAACATGGAAAAGGAGGACGTTTTCCTGGCAGTGATGGAAAGGTCCGGACGGCGTGAACCTTATCTTCAGGGGGGAGTCTCCAATTACTTCGGTTATCGGAACTTCGGATTGTCATTTAATCTGACTTACAGTTTGGGTAACAAGATTCGTTTGCTCAAATTGTGTACGAATTATGGGACCACGAATCCTAGACCCAACGATAATCTGCGGCGGGAATTTGTCAATCGCTGGAGAAAACCGGGGGATGAGAACTATACCAATATTCCCGGATTGAATACGATTGATAATCCTCATGGCAATCCTTGGTGGAGCCAGGGCGCGACAATGGTAACACCACAGTTTGCCAGCAATGTATATGATATGTATGACAATTCCGACATACGGGTGGTGAGTGGAAATTACCTGCGCTTGTCTTCACTCTCTTTCCGCTACAATGTGGATGACCGTTTCTGCAAGAAATTAGGGATAAAATCCGCTTACATCAATCTGACGGGTACGAATCTTTTCACCATTGCCAACAAGAAACTGAAAGGACAGGACCCTGCCCAGTCGGGCTCGGCACCCAGTGTCAACCTCTCGATACGTCCTACTTATTCATGCAATCTCAGTATCACTTTCTAACACCTTGAATGATGAAAAAAAGAGTTTTAATTTATATGTTGAGTGTGCTTGCGCTGGGGCTTACGGCTTGCGGTGATTTCCTGGAGGAGTATTCACAAAACCAGCGCTATGCAAAGACAGCACAGGATTTGGACGAATTGCTGCGGGGGGAATGTTTTATGCAAGCATATTATCTTTCTTCAAATACTCAGGAAACGATGACCCCTGGTAGTAGTGGATTGGAAATGAATTATCCGTGGTTGCATGTCATGGATGACGATGCAGAGGAATTTGTTGTAGGGGGATTACCTTCTACTTCAAATTATCCGCGTAATGTGTTAGGGAGTTTTTATCGTTGGAATTCCGATTTGTTTCTGACTTTGGAGAATTTCCAGTACAAGGATAGCGATTGGGAAAAATTCTATAAGCACATCGGCGTGTTGAATTCCATTGTTTACATGGTGGCAGACTTCCGTTCGAAAGGAGAGGATATCGATTTGTTGAACAAGGTGGAGGGCGAAGCGCGTTTCCTGCGTGCGGGCTATTATTTCATGCTGGTCAATATCTATGGCATGCCTTATGCCAAGGCGACAGCCTCCCGGGATGCAGGCGTGCCCTTGAAAGTGACGGAGTTTATCGAAGATAAATATTTCAGCCGTCAGTCCGTAGGGGCAGTGTATGCACAGATTGTGGAAGATTTGCGGCGGGCTGCCGTATGCCTTGAAGGCGTGGTGCCTTCCTCCTCCTTGCGGGCTGGAGAAACGGCCGCCAATGCCATGTTGTCCAGAGTCTATCTGTATATGGAAGAATACGAAGCCTGTGTCAAGGCGGCAGACAAGGCTTTGGAAGGAGCCTATTCGGTGATGGATTTGAATACGTGGACGGAAGGACAGAATGTGGTTTCCTGGACATCGCCCGAAACGATTTTTACACAAGGAGGGAATTCGGTTTGCGTGACATTTTTGAAAGCAACGCTAGCTTGGGCGCAGGATGGTTCTCAGTATTCTCAAGCGGCATCTTTTCAGGCATCTGAAAGTCTGTTGGCTTGCTACGATGAAGGTGATTTGCGCAGGACGGCTTTCTTTACAAGCGCCTTGTCGGCAGCTGTTCCCGATAAATACAAGACGTGGACAAATTGGAATGACACCGATAAAATAGGGCAGGATTTCCTGATTCGTTTGCCCGAAGTGATTCTGAACAAGGCGGAGGCTTTGGCGATGCTGAACCGGGGAGACGAAGCCAAGACCGAATTGGAAAAATTGCGTTCCAAACGTTTTGCCACAGCTCCGGCGGTATCCGAAACCGGAGAGGCGTTGATTGATTTTATCCGGGATGAACGTCGTCGCGAGCTTTGTTTCGAGGGACACCGTTGGTTTGACCTGCGGCGTTATGCGGTCAACAGCATTCGTCCGCTTGCCGCTGATTTCACGATTCGTCACCGGAATCATGAATACGTGGGTGTTTCACGAACCTGGTATGAAAGTGGCTATTATGAACTGAATGCCTTTGCCAAGGAATCGGCTGCCTGGATGGTTCCGGCTCCGATTTATGCGATTGAGTTTAACAAGGGAGAACTTCGGAATGAGGTTCGGCCGAATAGAGAACTGATAAAAAATTGAATATGAAAAAGAATAGATTCCTTTACGCATTGCTTTTGTCCCTGCTCTTTACGGCATGCGACAAAGAAGAAGATTTGACTCCTTCCGGACTTGGCAGAGATTGGTTTGTGATAATGGATTCGGAAGACCCTGTCGACAAGGCGATTTATCAATTCTATGTGGAAACGGGCATTCCCGTCTTCTACAACGATACCATCGGCGAGGAAACCCGGGTGGACAACTGGGGAAATGCCTACACGCATTACGAAGTGCTGCAATTCAGTTCCTCCTCTTTGGGAGGAATGGCAACCGGTGTTCCTTTTATGTCCTGGGAGTTTTGCCCGAAAGAAGATGTGGTCGACGGACTTCAATTTTTGCGGGAAGAGATTGTACCTGTTTTGCCGGAGAGCATCAAAATCCGTAGTTTGTTATTGCTTAAATCCATGACTCCTTATTATGGCAGAGGGGTAAGTGACGAGGCTTTCAAGGGGTTGAATACGGTATTGGTTTCTCATGTCCCCGAATTGAAGGATATGAGCGATGCGGAACGTCTCAATATGAAAGGCGCCGTTATGAATGCGCTTCTGGCTACGCCGGTTGCTGCACATACGGAAGAATTGGCTAGTTTTTACCAGACGACCCGCGGTTGCTATACGGAAAATTTGTATGGATGTTATGGATGGTATTTTTATAATCGTTATAATTTCTCTGACCCGAGAATGGTCGGTTTTCTGAAAGACCCAGATCCTTCTGATGGTAGCAATATGCCGACCGAAACGGAGGATGTTGGTATGTACATCAAGGCGATGTTCATTTATACGCCGAAAGAATTTGAAGCGTTGTATGGTGCATTCGATGCCGTGATGACCAAATACAGAATCATGGTGTCGGTATTGAAAGAAATTGGAATTAAAATAGACTGAAATGAAAAAGAGATTATTGGTTTGTGCCATGTTGCTGTGTGCAGTCGTGACTTTCGGTCAGACGAACTTTCAGGTTATATCACTGAGTGAAGCTTGTAAACAGGCAAAAGCGGAGGGAAAATTGGTGTTCGTGGACCTTTACACTTCTTGGTGCGGTCCCTGTAAGCTGATGGCTACAAAGGTGTTCCCGGATCCGCAGTTGGGTGAATTTATGAATCAACATTTCGTGTGCGTAAAGTACAATACGGAAGAGGATGACGATGGTAAAATGTTGATGGAAATGTTCAACGTGCAGGCTTATCCGACTTTTCTGTTGCTGAACAGCAATCGGGAGTTGGAGAATCAGATTGTTGCGGCAACGCTTGACCCGCTGGAGTTTATGAAAAAAGTAGATGGGGCGATAAAAGCTTCTATCGCCAGTCTGAAAAAACAATATGCGGATGGAGACCGGCAACCTGCTTTCTTGACCAACTATTTACAGCAATTGCTACAGGCACAGATGATGCCGGAAGCACAAGAGGTTCGTAGCGAATTGTTTAAGGCTCTGCCGGATGCGGAAAAATCCAAACGGGAATATTGGTACATTTTCGATAATCAAATGTTGTCTCCGATTGGGTCGGAAGCGATGGATTTTCTGTTTACCCACTTCAAACAATTCTGTGAAAGCATGGGCGAGGAAAAGGTACTGGAAAGAATCTCCATGGCTTTTGAGATCAAATTAAGGGATATGATTCGCGGTCGGGAGAGAATGGATGATTTGGATAAATTGGTGAAACAGATGAAACCGCATCACTTCAATTCCCGCTCACGCATGGATGTCTATGTGTCATTGGCGCAACTCTTGCGGGATGCCCATGCCGATCAAACGAATGAGAAGAAAATAGAGAAGGTTCTTTTGCTGTGCGAAAAAGAGTTTCCCAAATTGGACGGAGAAGATGTTGTCTGGTTTTATTTTCCGGTAACCATGTTTCTGTATGGTTCTGGAACACCAGTTCAACAAGAGCGGGTAATGAAATTGCATGAATATACCTATAAAAATACCGACCATGAACCTTTGCGGATAGGATTGGGAAATATGTTGAAGAAGTAATAAGAAGGATTAATATAAAAAGAAAATGAGAAGAATATTTTTGGTATTTGTAGGACTTTTGTGTTCCGGGATTGCCTTTGCTCAAACGAATTTTCAGGAATTGTCTTTGGAAGAGGCTTGTAAGAAAGCGAAGGCGGAGAATAAACCTGTATTTTTGGATTGCTATACGTCCTGGTGCGGTCCGTGTAAGATGATGGCGAACAATGTCTTCACGCTAAAAGAGGCAGGCGACTATTTCAATCAGAATTTCGTTTGCGTGAAGACAGACATGGAAAAAGGCGATGGCC
>CAMWQQ010000044.1 GCA_947176455.1 uncultured Odoribacter sp.
GCGGTTGGATGCTTTCCGAGGAGGATTTCTGGTTGCGGCTCAAAGATTACGTCAGTACTTTCAAGGTGCGTGCTTCTTACGGTAAGGTAGGTAACGACCAACTCGGTAACAACAACCGTTGGCTCTATCTGTCAACGACGATAAACGGTAATTCCTTTACGATGGGGGAGACCGGTGGAAGCGGAGGTTCCGGTCTTGCCGTGGGACGTCCTGAGAATCTCAATTTCTCGTGGGAGGAGGAGAAAAAGTTGGATGTCGGTGTTGAAATGATGTTGTTCGACCAATTGCGTATCAAGGCGGACTATTTCCACAACCGGCGTACAGGCATCTTGATGTTGCGTAGCGGACTGCCCGGTATTGCGGGTATCACTTCTAATGCCAACAAGCAGCCTTATACCAACCTTGGAAAGACCGACAACGAAGGTGTCGATTTGTCGTTGGAATGGAACAAAAAATACGGCGACTGGTATTTCACGGCTCGGGGAAACTTTACTTTCAACCGGAACAAATTGGTGGATATTGACCAGCCCGATTGGGAATACAAGTACCAGAACCAGACCGGGAAACCTTACGGTGCCGGCGGTTCGGGCGACCAGCCTTGGGGATTGGTGGCATTGGGACTTTTCAAGAGTCAGGAGGAGATTGACAACAGTCCCGTGCAGAATTTTGGTGAATATCGCGTGGGGGATATCAAGTATATGGATGTGAACGGTGACGGTGTCGTGGATTCGCAGGATAAGATCTATTTGGGATATACGACGATGCCTGAAATCACTTACGGTTTCGGGGCAACGGTGGCTTGGAAGGGATTTGATGTGAACCTCTTTTTCCAAGGAGTCAATCACGTGAACTTTTTCGTGAATGGAGGTTCAATTACCACACCTTTCTCCGACAATGAGTCTACGCGTCGTGCCGTACAACGGGATGTTTGGAAGAAGGGTTGGCGTAGCGACCGCACGGATGCAGAGAAAGCCTCTGCGGTTTACCCGCGTCTGAGTGTCGGGCAAAGTGGCGGTTACGAGAACAACCGGCAGACTTCCTCGTGGTGGCAACGCAACGGTGCTTTCCTGCGACTGAAGAATGCCGAAATCGGCTACTCTTTCCCGAAGGCCTGGATGGTGCGCACCGGTTTCGTACAATCGCTTCGCGTGTACGTTGTCGCCAACAACCTTTGCACGTTCAGCAAATTCAAACTCTGGGATCCTGAGTTAGGCGGAGGACAGGGTGCTGTCTATCCTCCCAACCGTTACGTCTCTTTCGGTCTGAATGTCAACTTCTAAAAGAAAATACCTATGAAATATAATTTGAAATATCTGTCCATGTTGCTCCTTGCGCACTTCATGACGGTTTCGTGCGACAGCTTCCTTGACCGTCAGGAAGATGAAAGGCTTGATTTTGAAAAAATCTGGCAGCAACGCTCCCGGACGCAGCAGTACTTCTTCAACGTCATGGGTTATCTGCCCAATGATGCAATCAGTGATCTTCCAGGACAAGGACAATTTGCTGAAAACACGGCGTTTGGTGCGTCTGACGAAGGCGATTGTCAGTGGAACCGTACAACCTATACGATTATCAATAACGGTTCGTGGAATGCTTCATCGCTGCCCAACGGCAATTACAACCACTATTACGCCGGTATCCGCGATTGCAATATCTTTTTGGCGAATGTCATGTCGTGTAGCGATGCCGCGGCGACGGTAACCGAGCTTAACTTGTGGTACAATTGCGCCCGGTGGGCACGCGCCTACTATTATTTCATGCTGATGCGCGACTTCGGTCCTGTTTTCCTGCTTGGCGACGAGATTATCGATGTCAATGCTTCGCTTGCCGATTTGGAACGCCCGCGCAATACGTGGGAAGAATGCGTGAACTATGTGGTGAGTGAAATGGAGTGGTGTGCCATCCGTTTGCCTCAGACGCATACCTCGAGCTATATGGGACTGCCGACCAGCGGTGCCGCCAAGGCGGTCATTTCGCGGTTGTTGCTTTATTCCGCCCGCGATCTGTTCAATGGCAATTCCCTTTATCGTGCTGTCCGCAATCCGGACGGAACGCAGCTTTTCCCGCAGACATACGATGCGCAGAAGTGGGTATTGGCGGCTCAGGCAGCCAAGGCGGTGATTGACGAAGGCACTTATTCGTTATATCGGGACGATAGCGACGACCCTTGTCTGAACTACTATGGCGTATTTCAAGAGACTTGGAATAACGAACTGATTTATTGTGGCGGTGGATATAGAGGGCGTTCAATTCTCGGTATTCATACGGCTCCTGTACTTCAGATCTCTGGTACGACTTACGGAGCTTGGGGACCCACACAGCAACAGGTTGATGCCTACGCCATGGCGAATGGCAGGTATCCGATTACAGGGTATAATTCCGATGGATCGCCCGTGATTGACGCTGCATCCGGTTACAGTAGCAATGAATTTGCCAAGGCCATGTTTGAGAATCCGTTCCTGGAGGCGCTGGAGGCTCCGCAGACCTGTTATCAGGGATCCTGGCCACAGATGTACAACAATCGCGAACCGCGTTTTTATGTGTCGGTATTTTGGGGTGACAGTTATTGGTTGCATAGCAAAACGGCGTACCATAAAGTGTCGTTCTGCCGGGGTACTTATGCTACAAGTGGTAACGACTGGCCCAATACGGGGTATTTGGTCAACAAGTGGTATGACCACAAACTGGATTCTTACGGGGCAGGTCAGTGGGGCAATATTACTTTTCCGACTTTCCGTTTGGGAGAGATTTACCTCAACTACATCGAGGCAGTGCTTGAATGCGAAAAGCGTGGGGTGAAGGGTGAAGGCGTTGAGCGTGCGAAAGCGATGCAGTATTGGAATGAATTGCGTGACCGTTCGGGTATGCCAGCCATTACAAAGGCTTATCCCGGAGCTTCTGTCGATGAACTGATAGAACTGGTGCGCAAGGAGCGTCGCGTGGAACTGGCATTTGAAGGTCATCGTCATTACGATACCCGTACTTGGAAGATTGCCACGACAACGGACAACGGTCCGATGTATGGCATGAACATTCAAGTGCGTTCGAGCACCGACGTGACGGCGAATGAGTATTGGCAACGTACGAGATATACGAATCGTGTGTTCAAAAACAATCACTATCTCTTCCCGTTCATGCAGAGGGATTTGGATAGAAACAGCCAGCTGACGCAGAATTACGGATGGTAGAAGATATAAAAACGATAATATATGAAAAAGATTAAAACGATATTCCTGTTGCTTTGTGGCATAGGACTTTTCCTCGGCAGTTGCGAGGACAATCGCCAAGAGTATCAGGAGGATTACCAGACGTCAATCTACTTCCGAAACGGAGGGGATCAGACGCTGAAGTTCTACCGTGACGGAGAAAATACCGTTTACGAGATTCCGATCTGCAAGGGCGGGCTTGATCGAAATGCTACGGGGGTAGTGACTGTTTTGGCAATGGAACAGTCGCAGCTGGATATGTACAACCTTGAAAACGAAACCGGCTATCGGCAGTTGCCCGATTCTTGTTTCCGTTTTCTGACTGATCAGGAATTTGTTTTCGGACATAAAGAAGACAGTAAAGTCATGCGTATCGAATTGTTGACCGACAAGATCAGCGTCTTGCAGGAAAAGGACCCCGAAAACGAGTATGTGCTTGCCTTGCAGGTGCGTGCCAATCGGACGGTTAGTCCCGACATCAACCTGCTGATTCTTCATCTCGACATCAACGTCCCTTATCTGTCGCTTGGAACTGCCGGTATGGTAAGTGACTCCTATAAGAATGCAAGTCCCATTGAAAAAACTTATGCAAACAGGGTGGTACTGGAGATGGACAGCCACTGGGATTTCTCCTGCAAACTTGCCGTTCGTGATCAGGAGTGGCTTGATGCCTATAATAAAAAGAAGGGGACCGAGTATAAATTATTGCCTGTCGCAAACTATTCCTTGCCGGATAGTGCGTTCTTCACGACGGGAAGTAACAGTGCGACGTTTGAGGTTTCGGTCAATCGTCAGAACATGGAGGCCTTTCAGGAGTATGTGGTGCCGGTTTATATCGCATCCTGCTCTAAACCGCAGTTTATGCTTAACGAGGAAGAGGAGACTTCGACTATGGTGTTGAATGTACGTCAGGATCCTGACATTCCGCTGACTGCAGACATGCTTGAATCGCCTTTCACGCAGGCGAACGATGGACAGGGAATGGAGGCGCTTGTGGATGGGGAGGCGTCTGCTGAATCATGGTGGCATTCAAATTATTCGAGTGTAGCAGGTGATACGGAATACGGTCATTATATCGACATTACGCTTGCTTCCCCCTTGTCTGACATTGTATTGGCTTACAATGTCAGGGCATACAATAACGGTGCGCCGACACATATTGTGGTGGGGGTAAGTAATGATGGAGAGAACTTTACGGAAATCGGTAGGATAACAGAAGGTCTGGATGTGAATGGGTTATCCTACAACAGGTTGCCAAGATTCTCTTCGGAGACTTCATTCAAGATTATCCGTTTCGGCATTGCCGTCAGCAGGGCGGGGGATATCCGCCAAAATGTAGCGCAGGAAACAAAACATTTCACGGCTCTCTCCGAACTGGAACTTTATGGAGTGAATCTGGTGGATTAAATCGAGAAATTAAATATATAAAATAAACGATTATGAAAAACAGAATAACACGTTGTCTGGGAATCGTTGCCGGATTGGTGATGTTGCTTTTCGCCGGATGTTCGAAGGACGGACTCGACGTCGTGCCGGAGGGAGTTTTCGAGATTGCCACAAAGGACCTCGCTTTCAACTTCACGCAGGCGCAGGAGATGGTTTTCATTCCCGTGCGCACCAATATTCCCGAGAAATCTTGGACCATCAGCTCGTCGGACGAATCGTGGTGCAGGATTTCCAAGAGTTATACCAATGAAACGGGTTTGTTGCTTGCCGTACTTGGTAGCGAGGAACCCGAAGTGCGTCGGGCGACGGTGAAGGTTTCTGCAGGCAGACAGACTTATGACATTTCCGTGCGCCAGCTGGGGTACGGACCGGCGATTCTCGTGTCGGACCGGACGGTGCCGGCTTCCGGAGGAAAAGATATCGAACTGGTGGTGACGGCAAACATAGACTTTAAGGTCGGAGCCCTCGTTATCGGAGAGGAGGACGAGGCAGGATGGATCGAACGTTTGCCCGGTATGACTCGGTCATTTGCCGAGAGTACTCACCATTTTAAGGTACTCCCTAACACGCTGCCTTTTGCTCGCAAGGCTACGGTGGCGGTGACGGCAACGGAACCGATGTATCGGGCGGTTTCGACAACCTGCACGTTTACGCAGGAGACTGAAACGGTAACGCAGTCCAATATTCTGCCGGACGATAAGGTGACACCGCTGTCGGCTGTCGACTACCAACATCATGGTACCGACGATATAAACAAAATGCTTGACGGTGATATGGAAACCGTTTACCACTCACCGTGGGAGAATGAAACCCCGACAACTACTTTCCCCGTGATACTTGATTTTAATTTTGACGGAACGAAAGATATGGACTATTTCGTCCTTTATTCGGGGAAAGGCAATGGACGTATCGGTAAGTTTGATCTTTATTATAAGTCGGAGGGGGATACGGAGTTTATTCCGCTGAATGAAGAGGACCAGCCGTTTGATTTCGGACAGCGCGGAGGACAGCAGACGTTGCGTTTCCCTCATGCGCTTTCGAACGTTACGGCTCTCCGTTTCAATGTCCGCGATGGATCTGGAAACAATGGAGTAGAGGGTGGTTTCGTTTCTGCCAAGGAGATTGAGTTCTACAAGTCCAGAGCGGCGGAATTCAATGAGGCGATACTCAAGGTGTTTACCGACCTTTCGTGCACGGAACTGAGACCGGGCGTGACCCGTAAAGAGATTACCGAGTTTTATGCTTATTCTTCTTTCATCGCCCAGGAAGTGGCTGTGCGCTTGATGGAGAACACTTACGATGCGTTGGAGTACGAATTCCGTGCCCAGACTTATCAGCCTTATAGTGACAACGATTTGAACAATCAGTTGCTGACGAAGAAATATTCCCGCATGGACAATCCGACGGGTATTGAGGTGAAGGTGGGTGACACGCTGATTGTCTGCGTGGACAAGGTGCCGGCAGGACAGAGCCTTAGTCTGGCGGTATATGGAGAGGCTTCCGACGGTTATACGGCAAACTATGGCGGGCAACATCCGGACAACGCCTATGAAACGGTGGACCAGGAGGTGACGTTGTCTCCCGGTGTGAATTCGATTGCGATTACCGCTCCCGGAATGTGCTATGTGATGAACACGGCACGTCCGCTGTCGGCGACTTCCGAGGCGGTGAAAGTACATATCTTGCCGGGGTGCGGTACCGTTCAGGGCTATTTTGACCTGGAGCGACACGATGATAGTAAATATGTCGAACTGCTGAACCGTTGCACTTATAAGTATTTTGTTGCCAAGGGCAAGAAAATGATTTTCAATTTCCATACGACTCAAATGCGGGCGGATGCTCCGAACGGCATCACCTCTGGGCTGAATGCATGGGACGATATCGTGTCCTGGCAACAGGAACTGATGGGTATTGACAAGTGTGATTACTTCAACAACCACATCATGGCGGTATCGAGCGAGAACCCCAGGGCGTACATGGATGCTTCGAATCGTCGTGTACATTTCTCGAAGACGACAGCGCTTTATAAGATTATTACGTATGAACAACTGATTGCCCAGGAGGATAACACCTGGGGTCCTGCCCATGAGCTTGGACACGTCAATCAGGGGGCAATCAACTGGAAGAGTACCACCGAGTCGTCCAACAACCTCTTTTCGAACTATGCCATTTACAAGATGGGCAAATACGGTTCGCGCGGAGATGCGCTGAGCGAACTCGCTCTGAGCTATGCCAACGGGGAGACTTGGGCGCTGATGGGCGGTGCGACGCATCAGAACGAGGACACCGAGATACACATGCGCATGAATTGGCAATTGTGGAATTACTACCACCGTTGCGAATTCAAGCCCGATTTCTGGCCGACGCTCTTCCAGCTGTTGCGTGATGATCCGCTTCCGAGCGAGTATTCCTCCAACGAGGATCCGGGAGCCAGCCAGCTCAAGTTTGCCGAGAAGGCGTGCGAGGCTGCCGGAGAAGACCTAACGGATTTCTTTGAGACTTGGGGATTCTTCCGTCCAATCGATGTGGACTACGATCAGTACGGTCCGGCACACTACAAAGTGACCGATGAGATGATTGCGGCCACGAAAGCGCGTATCGCTGCCAAGAAGTATCCGAAAGCGGCGCCCATGCAGTATATCGAGGACCGCACCACGAAAGGAAACACGCGTTACTGCGATATGGGATATTATACGACCTTTAAGGACAAGACGAAGATTACCAAGAAGCTGAGCTATACGGTTTCGGGACGCACCTATGCGGTTTCCAACTGTGATCAGGCGGTGGCTATCGAGTTGCGCAAGAACGGTTCGAACGACCTGGTTTATTTCTCAAACCTTGCCACGTTCACGGTGCCCGACAAGGCGGATATTTCCAATGTCAGTGTTTATGCCGTGCAAGCTGACGGAGAACGGATATTAATTAATAAATAAATATACTGACCTATGAAAAAGTTTTTATTAATAGCTATTGCATTTTTTGCTTTTGCGGCTTGCGACGATGAAGATACTTCGGACTTGCGAGATGAACTGAAAAATCAGGGGAACAGACTCGAGATGCTGGAGAGCGAAGTGGAAGCCCTGAAACAGAAAATCGAAGGATTGAACCAGACCTACAAGGCTGTCACGGAAATGCTTGGCGGTGGTCTTATCACGAAAGTGGAAGAGGTGACCGGAGAAGGCGGAAAGAGTGGTTATAAATTGACGATTCAGACGCCGGAGGAAGAGGGCTTTAAAATCGAGGACTATACGATTTGGAATGGAGAGAGTGTTGCCGGTCCGTCGCTCGGTGTGGTGAAAGATGGAGACAACGGTTATTACTGGACGCTTGATGATGAGCCGTTGAAGGATGCTGATGGCAATAAGGTTTATACTTCCGGTATTGCTCCGAAACTGAGAATCAATGAGGGACAGTTTGAAATAAGCTACGATGGCGGTGCTTCCTGGAATGACCTGGGTGTATTCAGCGGAACCGTCGCCGCAGGAAGTAATATTCAGGTGGTAAAGAACGGCAATGTAGTGGTGATTAAGCAGGAGGGAAAGACTGACATCGAAATTCCGATTACTCCGGCAAATACTCTTGGCATCGAGTTTACAAATATTAACGTTACCGCTGGTTTGAGTATCCTGCAGAATAGTGTGTACGTGGTTAAGTACGAACCGAAAAATGCTGAGAATGCTACGGTAAAGGTTGAAATGCTTAATGGTACTGCTTTTGAAGTAGAGAACCTGCCTGCCGATAAGAAATTCAAGATTACGGCAAAAGCTCCGAATGCAAGCGATGTGGTTCTGGTACATGTGTACGACGGAACGGTGTGTATGCACACGTCGTTTAATGTTACTTCCACCTCTGCAATTACCGCATCTAAAGTAGTTTTACCGCTCGAAAGCGCTAGTGTTACCTATCCCGTTTCATTGAAGTTGCCGGCAGCGATTACGGGAGAGATTGCCATAATAACTTCACTTGGAGGAACTCTTCCTGCCGGAGCAGTTACGGTACCGGCAAAAGTGGAGGTTACTAACGGTCAAGCTACTGTTAATGTTGTCATTGATCGTACGTCATTAATATGGGGGATTGGTTATACTCTGAAACTCCTCTTCTCCAAGGAAGATGCTGGTTATCCTGTGTTAGGTTCGATGGAAATACTCGCGGGACAGTTTAAGGAGATTAGCTTGACTGAGGAGGATTATGCATCAATCTTTGCCGCCAATGGAAATGATGCAGCACATCTTTGTAGAGGTGCTTCAGGTAAGTGGGAGACTGCTTATAATTCGACTGAAGCGAAGTATGGAGATCCTACGTATGGTGTTTATGTTGACGTTACACTGCCCTATCCGATAGTAGCTGTACAGTTTAAATATGATGGCGGTGCTTCCTATGTTAATAAGCTTGCAATTGGAGCTGAAAATGGCGTATGGACGTTGTTGGGAACGCAGGATTATTATAAGCCTGCTGGGGGATGGGCGGAAACATCTGGACATGCCATGCCGGACAATTCGCTTTTCAGCAAGGTACGTTTCGGAGTAACACAAGGGAAACATCAAGGGAATGGACCTGAGGATGGTTCTATGACCGGTTTTTTGGGAAGTGGTGGATCTATAAATTTTGCTCAAATGTCTGACTTGCAAGTATTTGGTTTGCGTATTACTAATTAACTCTACTTCAAAACTTGTCGCATAATTAAAGTGAAGACCGTCCGGGGAGAAATTCCCGGACGGTTTTTTTATGGTGGTTTCGCGGTCCCTCGTCTTTTCGGGAGTGTCATCGGTTGTTTGTCACGAAACTTATGCCTATCTTTGTACTCCAAAAAAATGACATAAATGTCATTTTTTTGGAATAGACTATGGTTATTAAACGAGATTACTATCTGAATCAGCTCATTGCCAGTAAACATAATGGGCTTATCAAGATTATTACGGGGTTAAGGCGATCCGGTAAGTCCTATTTGTTGTTCAAATTGTTCGATAATTACTTGAAAGAGCACGGTGTTTCTGATGATCATATAATTAAAGTTGATTTGGAGGACAGACGAAATGCTGACCTTCGTAATCCCGATGTTCTCCTTTCGCATATCGATACAAAGATGAGGGATGAAAAGATGTATTATATTCTTCTTGATGAGGTTCAGCAGGTGCCGGAGTTTGAAGATGTACTCAATAGTTACCTTAAGATAGAGAATGCGGACGTATATGTTACGGGAAGCAATTCAAGGTTTTTGTCGTCGGATATAATCACGGAGTTTAGGGGACGGGGAGACCAGATACATGTGTATCCGCTTTCTTTTGCTGAATTTATGTCTGTTGACAGCAGACACCCGATTGAGGCATGGAGGGATTATTATACCTACGGCGGGCTTCCGCATGTATTGACTTTGGAAACATCCAAGAAAAAAGCGGACTACCTCAAAGAATTGTATTCAACCGTATATATCAATGATATAATCGAGAGGTATAAACTGAGGGGCGAAACTGAGTTGAAGGAATTAATTCAAGTC
>CAMWQQ010000045.1 GCA_947176455.1 uncultured Odoribacter sp.
CCGTCCGCCCGCCGCACTTCGGCTTCAAATTCTCCCATTTCCTCCTTCACCTTGTTCCATACCTCCTCTTTTCGCTCCCAGTCAAATCCCACTCCCCTGGCCTTGTCCTGAATCCGGAAAGCCTTCACCAAAGCCGGCAAGGACGTCGGCACTCCCTCCAAGACCTTGTGCTTGCGCCCTTTTTCCTTCAATTTCAACTGTTCCCAGTTTTGCGAAACCTCTTCGGCGTTCTTCACCTCGACATCCCCGTAGATATGGGGATGCCTGTATTTCAACTTTTCACAAATCCCGTTCAACACGTCCCGGATATCAAACAATTGCCGTTCCTCTCCTATCTGGGCGTAAAACACAATGTGCATCAGCAAATCTCCCAGTTCCTTCTTCACTTCTGTCATATCCCCGGCAAGAATCGCATCTCCCAGCTCATACACCTCCTCTATCGACAGACTCCGCAACGATTCCATGGTCTGCTTCCGGTCCCACGGACACCCCACCCGCAAAGTGGCGATAATCTCCAGCAACTCGGCAAACGCCTCCTTTTTCTTTTCCAGATTTTCCATAAACTTTCAGTCAGTTATCTACTACATCACTCTTCCGCACGCCACACACCCCTCAAAGAGATTTCCGTATGCAAAAGTAACAATAATACCTCAAAAAGCGAAGAATACGCACTGATGTTACCAAAACCGGGCTTGCCCGTCTTCCCAAGTAAAAATTCTTTCTTCTTTTCCCGTGGTTAAATTCCTTAGCCAGTAAAGTGTGCCTGCCGGCACTTTTTCGTACTCCAGTTCATTGCCCGTCGGATTTTTAATTCCCAAAGATATCCAACCCCTTGGAAAATCATAATAAAACAGCTCATATTCGTTTCCCGGATAGATGCCATTAGCATCATTACGGGGAAGCAGGCGGACTTGCGATACTTGTCTCGCCTCTCCGAAATCCATGCCAGCCCATGAAACAGTGGCGTTTGTCAAAGGGTCATCGTCCCATAAAGCCACCGCATTCACGCTGTCTACGTTCATCACCTTGCCTTTCATTTCTTGCAGGTGATTGTTATAAAAATGCAAGTCCGCCAGTTGAAGGTTCTGCCGATTTGCGCTTGTTATACGCCAATATCTTTTCAGCGGAGACGTATCCAAATGTATGTATTCATAGCCGGAATTCAATCTCTTCGTATTGACATACACCGTATCCGCCTCTTTGAAATCCGGATTATCCGATGCTTCTATCCGGGCATCTGCCAAACTGCGGTACCCATATTCGTGCACACGACTTTCCGGATATTTGCGGTGCATTTTCATGGATAGCGTTGAGTCTTTTCGTATCCGCAGGTGTTCGATTGCACCATCGCTGTAAACGATGAAAGGTGGGGCTAACGGCAGCATGGACTCATCTTCGTCATAGTAAACAGGCAGATAGACAATATCCCTGCCCAGGGTTTCAAAACGTACTTTCCTACCATTTATCTCAGCGCCCGCAATCGGTTGCCACGCCCGGTCATTAAATGTTGCCAAATAAGCATACCTATTCTTTATTCTTCGGGGTAAATAGAGAGAGACATCCGTTGTTTTTAAATATTCGGAAGTCACGTCACAATGGAAAGGGTCCCGGAAAAAAGGCGGGATATACTCATCGTTCCGGACCTGAAACACCGGTTGGTGTGAATAAGTCTGACGGTAAACCTTGGCTACCCGATACAAAACAATCTGGGTTAATTGGGCAACCTGCATTTTGGGATTCATTTCCAAGGTCCAGTAATGTCTGCCATTACGATTGGCATAGTGAGGGATGAAATCTATGGTGGATGGAATACCGAGAATCTGGGATACAAAATATTCCATCCTGGATATTTGTATGCAGTCAATCTCGGTTTTTCGCAGATTCTCATCCGGGATCTTGGAACGATACGTGAGGATTCTTTCCAGGAATTGACGTCTCAAAGCAGTCATGGAATAACGGCAATCTTCCAGATAATGAACTTTTTGTTCCAAATGTGGTTGAAAAGAACCAATTGAGTCGCGCCAATAATCCAATGGCTCATTTGCAATTCGATAAGGTAGCAGATACTCCTTGAATGTTTGAAAATCAACCCCTTCCAACCATGAGTTCGTTTTCCATTGCTGAAATGCCCAATCTATATTATGGATTAAAAAATCCGCCTGGATATATTTAACGTCTTCCAGAACTTTGGCATTGCTGACATACTCCCATCGATTCATGGGAAAAGTCTGGAATAGTTTTTTCATATGACAAGGAATTTCTCTGATTGTATCCAATTTCTCATAATACCTGTCCAATATCGGACTGGAAAGCGTGTAATGGCCCGGCATATTCTCAATCAGAAAAACAGCAGCAGCCAGCTTCAAGCTGTCTGCAATATCGTGAGAATAATGTTCCAATACTTTTTCCAATTCGGGACGGTTGTCTCCACTGTATTTTAACACGGCTTCCAAACGTTTGGAATAAGGACTGCAACCACCAATCCATACCGTAATCCATAGACCCCAAAAAATAATATATTTCATAACTCTGTTTTAATCATTGTTATTATCGAAATCTCATCCGTCCCTTTTCCCACGTAAAAAGATGACTGTCTTGACGACCTGTCCTGTCTTTTAATTGATACAAGCGGTTGGCGGGAATTTTTTCAAAAGAGACACGGTTGTTTTCCGCTTTTCGGATTCCGTTCGATACCCACTTCCCGTTTTGCCAGCAAAACAATTCATATTCATGACCGGAAACAACATTGTATCCGTCATTTCTCAACATATAGCGAATCTTGCAGACTTCCGTGGGATGCCCGAAATCAATCCCGATACTCCCTTGAAACCACTTTTCACTTAGAGGATCATTGTCGGTCAATGCTTCCAAGTGCGATGTATCTCTATAAATATACTTACCTTTTAAGGTATGTCCGTTCCGGTCTAAAAAATGCAATTCCGACAAGGAAACATATAATCTGGATAGACATAAGCGCCAATATCTTCTTTCTTTTATTCCCAAAGGCAAAGTTATCGTGCATTCCTTGAAATAAGGGCTTTCTTTTATGACGTGGACCGTATCGGTTTTTGCAAAATCTGCATCATCCGAACATTCAAAATGGGCATCGATCAACAAATCGTTATGCCCCGTACTTAAATAAGGACTCAGGCGTTCAAATTGCACATGAGCAACAGAGTCACTTACGGCTTTCACCATTTCCATGCTCCCGTCAGCCCGCAGAATGAACGGCTCTCCCAAGACCTGCTGTTCGCCTTCCGGATAACACACCGGCAGATACACGCATTCTTTGACCAGTTCCTTGAAATAACACATTCCTTGCCTTGCTTTGGCAAAGGCCGTCGGCTGCCACTCCTTGCCGTCATATACCGCAAGATAGGCATATTGCAGTCCGGGAGGCAAGGTAACGGGAAGACTTACATCGACCGTTTTCCAGTAAAGGTCGCTGACATCTTTTTGAAAGGGATTTCGGAAAAACGGAGGGACATATTCTCCGTTGCTCGGCTTGGGAATTTCTTGGGCGGAATAGGTCTGCCTGTAAATTTTTCCGGACAGAAATCTTCTGTTGGAAGGGGCAGGGAGGATTTCTATTTGCGAATTAACATTGATACAGTTCCAATATTCCTCCTCATCCTCGTATCGTATCGGTTTGTAGTCAATGGTAGCCGGAAGTCCAGCTTGACGCAACAGGACGACTTTGGATTTTGTTTGATATTCCAGTGAGTTGACAAACTTTTTCCATGGGAAACGTCTTATCCCATAGGTCCGGTACATAAAACCTTGCCTTGCAAAATAATCACTGATCGTAAAAGCCGAATTTCGACAATCATCATAATTCTTGATCACGTGTTCAAGTTCGTCCGCATATTGAGAGAAAAGGGTATCCGGTAAAAATCCCAACAATTCATTTCCTATTCGATAAGGGAGGACGTAATCGCAAAAATACTCAAAAGACAAATGTTTCAGCCAAGGTCTTTTTTCTTTCAACTCACACATCCGGTTGACATGCCGAATCAATTCTTCCGCTCGAATGGAAACGATATCCTCCTTTCGTTCCAAACCGGGAAACGAATGTGGCATCCGGGCTGGTATTTCATATAGCAAAAGATGATGTTCATAGGGCAAATTCGGCAGACTATCGATTTGTTGCTTGAAATCCCGGACGCTGGCACTGTCCACACCCCAATGTCCCGGCATATTTTCTATCAGGAAAATGGCCGCTCTTCGTCTCAAGCTGTCCGCCGGAGACTGTGAGAAATGTGCCAGCACCTTTTCCAACTCTCCGCGATTTTCCCCGCCGAGTTGCAATGCCTGTTCCAAACGACTTACCTCCTGATGAACGCAACTGCCTAAAAACAGCCACACCAGACTCAATACGATATATCTTTGCAATCTCATGTCTTTTTATTTTTATCTAAAACCGGAAGCAATATTACATTCTATTCTTTAGGCTTTTCCTTGCAAGGTCTCTCCCAAACGGCATCAGTATCGGCATAAAAAACACCAAAGCAATAATAGAGAACAACAAACCGCCCATTGTTCCGATTGCAAAGGAGAACCAGAACTCTTCCGCTTTCGGACCATCTATCAGGAACGGGACCAATCCAAGTATGGTTGACAATATAGTCAATAACACAGCTATTATCTTGTGATTATAAGCCCTCACGTAAAGGCGTACAGGATTGCTCCGGGCGAACCGCCCAGAGTCTCTTTTAATCAAACCATTGTGTTCATTGATTACGTAAATAGCCGCATTCACCACCAAACCGCTCAACAAGACAAGCGATGCGAAACCACCCGTACCAAAATTCACTCCCGAAAAATAAAAAGTCAGAAAAGTGCCGATAAACGAGATGGGTATCAAAGAAATAATCACGAGTGGTTGTCGGAAAGACTCGAACAAGATAGAACAAGTAAAGAAAATGATAACGACTATCAGCAATATCAGCCAATACTGGGTTCCCCTGTCTTCATACCATCCGAAACTTTCGTTAACAGTACGAAAACCGACAGGCAGAACCGCGTTGACCTCTTCGGTGGTCTGCTTGATAAACCTGTCCGACAAATCATACGAACCCATAAAATTAAAAGCCACCTGAAGCGAGTATTCCTGATTAGTTTTAGTGATTCTCTTGGCGGCATTCCGCTTGCCAATCTCCCCGATATGGGCATAACACACCTGCCTGTCGCCTATGCTCAAATGGCTGTTCATCAAGTGCCATACATCAAACTTATCCCGTTCCGAAGAATGATAGTCAATCGCTATCCTTTGCTCCTTATTGCGATACGTACCGATCTCCCCCTTATTCAACAATGCGGACAGAGCAGAATAACATTGCCTCAAATTCAGATTGTTCAGAGCTATCTTCTCCATATCATATTTAATGTACATCTCTGAAGCAGGTTCGTCCTGCGATTGTCTGTAAGCAGAACCGTTCAACTCTATACTGACATCACTCACTCGCCTGTTCGTTTTGATCTTCTCCGCAACCATTTCTGCATATCTGTATAAACGGTCATAATTATAGCCACTCAGCCCGATGCGATGCGATTTATGCCCCAATCCCAGCGAATTGGTAAATCCCCGTTCACTCACACCCGATGTGGTCCAATCCACACCCCCAATCAGCAATGCCTCGCGGATGACCTGAGACTCCAGCTGAAAGGGAAAAGCCCCGTGTTTGTGTTCATCGGCAAACTCCACCTCGATAGAACCGGTCTTGCCATTCACTCGCGTCACAAAACGTTTTATCTCCTTGAATCTGGACAAGAAACGATCCATCTCCCACATCTTTTGATTCAATGCCACCGCCTCATCCCCTTCCGTCAACCGGGCTGAAATATAAAGCTTCACGTCCCGCTCACGCTGAGAAAAAGTGCGCGACGACTGTATCGACGAAAACAACCGCAACGTTCCACCCAGCATCTTTTCAAGCGGCTTCCGCAAAGTGCCTTGATAAAAATTGCCACCAATTGTTTTATTGTAGGCATTTTCATACCACGTTGCCTCCTGTCGCTCTCCCGGTCGGTGATAATAGTCATTCTTTCCCAATCTTGCAGGCAACAAATGAAGCGGTATTCCAAACGCAACGACAAAAATGACAACATATACCCATTTCCGTCTTTGGGTAAAAACGATGTAACGGGAATAAAAGCGATTCCATCGCGCTATCCTCCTTAAACGGCAATGGCTTTTCTTCACCCGATGACGACACAATCCGTTACGCTCAATAATCGCCGGCACGAAAAAGAGCGCAACGAATAACGCCACGACCAAATTGATGATAATGATCATAGAAAAATGATTCAACGCCCCTTTGACGTAATCAGGCATAAAAAAGACAATCACCAATGAACCGATAGTCGTGAGCAATGCCGCCAAGATTGCAATAAAAGCGCTCCGGTCGTGATAATAATTGTAATGATCGGTCATCACGATAACGGTATCTATCATAATACCGAACGATACGGCGACACCCGCCAACGAAATCAGGTTAAGTTCTACATCAAACAGATAATAGAAAATAACGGCGATCAGCACATTGGCGAACAATGAAACTGCGATGACAGACAAATAACGCCCGCTTCGGCTGACAATCCAGACAAACAGAAACAATATCACCAAGGATAAAAGAGTACGTTTAATCAACTTCACAAGCTCCCCCCTAACCTCCTTGGCGGCATCATTAGTCAGGGTCACATAAAATCCCTCCGTCAGATTCGCCTGAATCTTCTCCATTTGCTTGCGAAGTTCGGCAGAAGCCTTAATAATGCTCGTCTCCGTGTCGGCAGAAATGTTCAGGTAAATCGTGTTCAGTCCGTTGATTCGGTAAAAACTGGTTTCTTGTCGTTTCTTGTAATCAAATCTTGCAATATCACTCAGATAGACAATCTTGCCGTCCACAGTTGTCAAAGGAGTTTTTCCTATATCCGAACCGAGTTGTTCCGTTTCCAGCAACAACGTAATCCGAGTCTTGTTGCCGTCGCGGTCAATACGCTCAACATCACCGACAATCGAACGCCGCCCCAGGAAATTTTGAAGTCCCGAAACGATGACATCGGGAGCCAACCCATACCCCTGCAATTCCAGCGGGTCATATTCAATATCCAAATAAAGCGGCATAGCCCCTCCGACAGACACATCCCGGACATAGTCGATTTGCGTAAGAAAAGGTTTTATATTACGTTCGACATAATCTTTTATTTCGGCAGGATCCATATCGGCATTAATGATGTAGGATAAAACCAGCTGTGAATTCCGCTTAAGACCTCCAGCGACATTCCCCCCCTGCAAATAAAGGCTTCCAGCCCCATCAGGCAACTTTCCGGGAATCTGTGTCAACAAAGAGGATATCTCAAAACGCACGGACGAAACATTGGCTTTCTCCTTTAGTACGGCAGTCACGCTTCCGCTTCCTTGTGACGAAACCGAAGAAGTTTTTCCCACCCCGACCACGGACGAAACCACCCCCTCCACCTTGGAAGTAATCTCCTGTTCGATGACCCGTTGTGATGCTCCCGGCCAATAATACGATATCGTCAATCTCCTGCCTTGCTCGGGAGTCGGCTGATAAGCAATTCGCAACAACGGTATCAGGGCTCCTCCTATCACCATCAGCACAATCATAATAAGAATAAGCGAAAAGGAAGGTATGCGTTCCCAAAATCCTGTTCTCTTCATGTCATTACTCATAGGCATCAGCGTTTATGGTAGATTACATAATAGAGCAATGGGATAAAGAACAGGCTGACAATCGTCCCAACACTCATGCCGATAATGATGGTAAGCGACAACGGATATTGCAGGTCCGACCCCATATCCACCCGGTTCAAGAATGGAGCAATAGCCAATATGGTCGTCAACGAAGTCATGATAATCGGCTTTAAGCGGCTGTGACCTCCCGTAAAAACAGCTCTCAGCAAGGGCATGCCGCTTCTGCGCAAACGGTTGATCGTATCCACCTTGAGTATCGAATCATTGATAATGATACCGCTCATCACGACAAGACCGATCATCGACATGATGTTCAGACTCTCGCCAAACAGCCAGAGCCCCAACAAAACGAAGAAAATATCGACCACGATTTCCGACAAAATGATAAGCGGTTGTATGACACTTTCAAACTGTGCAGCCAAGATAAAATAAAGCAACGCAACAGCGACCAACAAAATCACTATCAACTCCCGTATCGTTTCACGACTGGAAAAATATTCTCCCGTGAAAGTCACAAAAAAGTCCTTGTCCTCCTTAACAACTTCTTCCACAATCTCCATAACTTGACTCACCTCCCGGTCGTCCACATCAAGCACCACCGGATAATAATCTCCCCCGCTTCCGGAATAAAGTTTTTTAAAATCCTCTCCTTTTGTTTCACGTATCACCATAGAAAGAGGGATTTCGACGCCATTGCGATTGCGCACCTTACCGGATAAAATATCCGAAGCCTCGGCTCGCGTATCCCCCGTCGTCACGGGTACGGAGTAACCGCCTTGATTAATCCGGAACAACGTATTCTGGCTGATGATATTTTTCATCTTCCCGTAAATATTGCTAAATGAAATTTCATGAACCGCCATCGCCTCCACATCCGCGATGTAACGAATGTTCTGTTCCAGCACGGCGGGAGAAATCTGCACGTCGGGCAAAGCTTTTTCTATCTTATCAATCACACGGGTCACTTGTTCTACCGTTGGCGATTGTCCTTCCTTACTATGCAACTGGGCAACGAGAGTACTCCCCTTCTCTGCAAATATCATATTAAAGATATTGCCGGACACCTGGAATGAAAACTGAGCCTTCGGATAATTCAAGGTCATATATTCCGAAATCACCCGTTCTGCCCGCTCCAAAGCCTCCGCATCCCTGGCTTTAATATAAATCACGCTTTCGGAAGGGGTTATCTCCCGGGTATGCGACATTAAAAACTGCTGAACACCGACCATCGAGGTCGTTTGCAACACAAGGCTGTCCACCTGCGACAACAACTGATAAACCCGCAAATCATTTTCCTCCAATGAGATGCCACTATTCCAATCAATCGTCAGCATCGTATCGTCATGCGATATCTCAGGCAGACGGCTCTTCTCCACCATGGGGTAAACGAAATAAGCAAGCGGAACGAGCAACACGAAACAGACCATCACCCATTTTGCATGACGCAACGTCCACTTCAAACCAATTTCATACGGACGATAATAGTCAAACGTTAAAAATTTGGCGATGAAGCGATTCTCCGTATGCGAGGACAACTTGCGATACATCAGATAAAAATAAACCGGAAGAACAAGAACCGACACGAACAGCGAGGCAAACAAAGCTACCGTCACCGCCATGGCCTGGTCGTAAAAAAGCGCCCCCGCCGTGCCGCTTAAAAAGATTAACGGCAAAAAGACCGAACAGGTGGTCAGCACGCTACTCAGCATCGGGGTAAAAACCTCTCCGACCGCCTTGGCGATAGAATCCCGGAGTTCCGCTCCCGATTTCCACTTCTGGAATATATTGTCTATGACGATAATCGAATTGTCAACCATCATCCCCGTACCGAGAATCAATCCCGAAAGCGATATGATATTCAACGATATGTTCAGCACATAAAAAACCAGCAACGTGACAAGAAGCGACAAGGGTATGGTGATAACAATCAAAACCGGAGAACGCAAATCCTTCATGAACAAGAAAATGATTAATGCAGCCAAGATTGCGCCTATCAATAGATTATTGTTCAAATTATCTATCGAATAAGTCAACAACTTAGTCTGATCCCGGGGCAATTCAAAACGGATATCTGGATGCTCCTTCTCCAATGTGGCAATCAGCACATTTATGC
>CAMWQQ010000046.1 GCA_947176455.1 uncultured Odoribacter sp.
TCCGGCTGTTCGCCCGGTTCGTTTTGCATCAGGTCATAGACCAGCCTTTTCAGGTCGGTCATGTCTTTTTTCATGTCGAAAAGAATTTTGTACAGGATTTCCCTTTCCGATGCGAAACTGGCGTCTCCGCTGTCGTGGGGCGAGGTCAGCATGGGTAGCATCGGGTCGTTCTCCGGGAGGTATTTCCGGAGCGTATCGCCGTCCACAACCCTTTCCTGCTCGATGACGGAGATCTGTTCCGTGATGTTTTTCAGCTGGCGGATGTTGCCGGGCCACCGGAAGGCTTGCAGCACCTGCACGGCGTCTTCGGACAGCCGTATGGCGGGCATCCGGTACTTCTCGGCGAAGTCGACGGCAAATTTCCGGAACAACAGGGGTATGTCCTCCGGACGTTCCCGCAACGGGGGTATGGTGACGGGAATCGTGTTCAGGCGGTAATACAGGTCCTCTCTGAACTTGCCGTTTTTCACGGCATACGGGATGTCCATATTGGTGGCGGCAATCACGCGCACGTTGGTCTTTTGCACTTTTGAGGAACCGACCCGGATGAACTCGCCCGTTTCCAAAATCCGCAATAGCCGGGCTTGCGTGGGCAGGGGCAGTTCCCCCACTTCGTCCAAGAAAATGGTACCGCCGTCCGTCACTTCAAAATAGCCTTTGCGGTCGGATACGGCTCCGGTGAACGCGCCTTTCTCGTGCCCGAAAAGCTCCGAGTCAATCGTTCCTTCCGGAATCGCGCCGCAGTTCACAGCGATATACGGGGCGTGTTTACGCACGCTGTAAGCGTGGATGATGCGGGGGAATATTTCCTTGCCGACCCCGCTTTCGCCCGTAATCAGCACCGACAGGTCGGTGGGAGCGACTTGCGTGGCGATGTCGATGGCGCGGTTCAGTCCGGCGTTGTTCCCTATGATTTCAAATCGTTGTTTGATGGCTTGTATGTCTTCCATAAGTACCTGATGTTGAAATTCTTTCTTTTGCTTCAAGCAAAGGATACTCGTCCTGGCAAAATTATATAAAAACCTCGAATCTTGAAAATATGGACGTGTTTTACAAATCTGCGGGAATTTCTCTATATTTGCCACACAACGAAAGAGGCATGTTTGACAACGAACAATTTATCGTAGAATTGAACAAAAAGAGGGAGACGGCTTGGTTGCGGTTGTATGAAGAGTTTTATCCGGCATTGTGTGCTTATGCGGCGAAATTGACCCATGAGAATGCCGGGGTGGAGGATATTGTTCAGGATTGTCTTATCGGCTTGTGGGATTCTTCGTTGCATTTTCCGAACGTCAGGGCTTTGGCGGCATGGCTTTATAAAGCGGTGTACAGCCGGGCGCTGAATTTGATACGTGACCGGGAGAATGCCCGTCGTTTGTTGGGGAATTATGCGTCGGAATTTTCCTGTTCCGAGGAAATGGCGATTGAGCTTGCCATTGAAGAAAGTGCCATTGCCAAACTGCGATTGGCGCTTGCCGAGTTGCCCGAGCAACAGAGGAACATTATGCACCTGAGCCTTGAGAAATATAAGGTAAAGGAAATCGCCCAAATGCTGGACATCTCTGAAAATACGGTAAAAATGCAGAAGAAGCGGGCTTATGCTGCTGTTCGCGAGCGTTTGGGAGAAATCTGGGGAGTCCTGGCGGTTACGCTTTTTTCCGATTTTTTTTAAATAATTCTTATTCTTTGTCACCCGTTTTCCGTTCCATGTGTTTGTATAATAAAAACACATGGGGACGTGGAATGACATATATGACTCTTCTGACGAAATACTGAGACGGCTCTGGGAAAAAGAGCCGGTTGCCGGGTTTGACGATTCAGAAATCCTGAATGAACGTTTGGAGCAACAATTCCGGTATGATTCTTTATCAGCTTATCAAAAATTAAGGAAGCACAGACATCGGCGTTTGATGCGCTGGTATGGCATTGCGGCGAGTGTCGTGTTGTTGTTGGGCTTGGGGTGGCAATGGATCTACCGGGAGAGTGGCGAGGAGTTGAGGCTGGAGACGATTTGTCCCGGCAACAAGAAGGCGATTTTGACGCTGGCAGACGGTTCTGTGTGGCATATCGGAGATTCGACGATGAGTATCTCCGCCGAGCGCGAAGAGATTTTAGTTGATTCGGCGGGATTGTCTCTTCGCTCTTCCGGAACAACAGATGCGTGCGTAGATGAAACTTATCATCTTTTAACCATTCCCCGGGGCGGGGAGTTTGCCATGACCTTGTCGGACGGTAGCCGGGTGTGGTTGAATTCCGAGTCGGAACTTCGTTTCCCGTTGCAGTTTACGGCGAATCAGCGAAAAGTGATTTTAACGGGAGAGGCTTATTTTGAAGTGGAGAAAGATGCGACTCGTCCTTTTATTGTGGAAACGAATGATTCGAGGGTCGAGGTGCTGGGCACCAGTTTCAATGTCCGTTCTTATCCGGATGAGGGCAGGGTGGTGACCACCTTGGTCGAGGGAGGTGTGTGTTTCGGCAATGCGGAGGCTCGGATTACGTTGAAGCCGGGGGAGCAGGGTGTGCTTGACGAAAGCGGACGGCTTCGGAAACAGGAGGTGGAATTGTCTCCCTATGTCGCTTGGCGGGAGGGGCGTTTTATTTTTCGCAAGCAGCGTTTGGAGGACATCATGTCCACGGTAGGACGCTGGTATAACGTGGAAGTGCGGTTTGAAGACGAAGTGTCGAAGGAAATCACTTTTTCCGGAGGGATGATGCGATATGAAGGGTTCGAGGTATTGGTGAAGATGTTGGAAACGATAGGAAGCGTGAAGTGCGATGTGAAAGGGAACGTGGTGGTGATTGCTAAAGTGAATAAATAGAGAAAGACAGGATATTGGCACTATCCCGTCTTTCAACCGGCAGAAGCCGGCAATGTTTCATTATAATTTACAAATTTATGAAAAAAAACGGAATCCGATGTCTTCTTTTTAGAAGAAGGTGGTTAAAAATGTATTTAACGATGAAATTTTTAGTCTTGTTCTTGTGCGTCTCCTCGTTCCAGTTGGTGGCGAACGTTTACAGCCAAGCGGTGAAAGTTTCCTTGGATGTGAGCAATGCTTCGCTGGAGCAAGTGATTCGTTTATTGGAAAAGGAATCGGGCTATCTTTTTATGTATGAAGATGCGCAGGTGGAGCAAGTGAAGGGGTTGGAACTGAAATTCAGGAACGAGGACTTGAACAAGGTATTGGATGAATGCCTGCAAAATTCCGAGTTGACCTATAAGTTGATGAACCAAACCATTGTCATTTTGCGCAAGGAGCCGGTGAAACAGACCGATGCGCCTGAAAAAACGGTTGTCCGGGGCGTGGTCAGGGACGAGCAGGGAGCCACTCTGCCCGGCGTATCCATTATGATTAAAGGAACAAACATGGGTGTGGCGACGGATGCAAGTGGAAAGTTTGTCGTTGAGATTCCGAAAACCGACAAAATCGTGCTTGTCTGCTCATTCATGGGTATGGAGACGAAAGAGGTGACTTGGCGGGGAGAAGAGGAATTGGCAGTGATGCTGAAGGAGCAGGCGACAGAAATCGAAGAGGCGGTGGTAACCGGTATCTATACTCGTAAGAAAGAGAGCTTTACGGGGTCAGCGACGACCTATTCGAAGCAAGAATTGAAGATGATAGGTACGTCAAACATCATACAGAGTTTGAAGACGTTGGATCCTGCCATGCTGATGATTGAGAGCAAGGAATGGGGTTCCGACCCGAACCGGTTGCCGGACATTGAGATTCGCGGAAAGACGAGTGTCATCGGCTTGCAGTCGGAATTTGAATATGACCCGAACCAGCCTTTGTTTATCCTGGACGGCGTGGAGACGGATTTGCAGACGATTGTCAATTTGAATATCGACCGGGTTGCCAGCGTGACGATATTGAAGGATGCCGCTTCTACGGCGATTTACGGTTCAAAGGCCGCCAACGGGGTCATCGTGGTGGAAACGGTGCAGCCGGAGGCAGGCAAATTGCGGCTTTCCTATAACGGGAATTACGGCATACAGTTTCCAGATTTGACCGATTACAATTTGATGAATGCAAGGGAGAAACTGGAATTTGAACGATTGTCGGGCAAATATACGGATAACAACGGCAGTTTTGCCACTCAGGTGGCGTTGGACAACAAGTATTACCGTCGCTTGATGGAGGTGGAACGCGGCGTGGATACGTATTGGTTGAGCGAACCTTTGCGGACGGTGTTCAATCACAGCCACAACTTGTATATCGACGGCGGAGACAATGCCATGCGCTATGGATTGGGTGTCAGTTACAAGAATAGCGACGGTGTGATGAAAGGGTCGAATCGGAATATTTTTAGCGGTAACATTGATTTGTCTTATCGTCGGAAAAGTTTGTTGTTTTCCAACAAATTCAGCATGGACGTGACAAACTCGGAACGTGAGCCGGTCAGTTTTTCTGATTTTGCCTGGGCGAATCCTTACAACCGGAAGACGACGGCAGACGGTGAGATCACGATGTATTTGGAGGGACCGGACCAGCAGACCGACGAGTACATCAATCCCTTGTACAAGTTTATGATTAAGAATGCGAACGAGTCGAATACGCTTGCTTTTCGTGACAATTTCAATGCGGAATGGCAGATATTGAGCTCTTTGCGTTTGCAGGGGCGTTTCGGCGTGAGCAAAAGCGTTTCGAAGACGGAGGCATTCAAGTCACCGAAACATCCTGATTTCCGGGAAACGGAGCAGTTGAAGCGGGGACAGTTCACGAGCAATACGACGGAGGCGTTTGCTTATAACGGTGACTTGAACCTGACTTTCGGTAAATTGATTGCCAACAAGCATCAGGTGAATGTTGTGGGCGGTGCATCCATCAACCAGACCAAAAGCAACCGTGACGGGTATTATGCAGTAGGTTTTACGAGCGATTTGCATATCAATCCCGCTTTTTCAATGGGTTTTACGGACGGACAGAAACCGTCTTTTGCACGGGAAAAGAGCCGTGCCGCCAGTTTCTTCCTGAATGCCAACTATTCGTTTGCCAATCGGTACTTGATGGATTTCAACCTGCGGTCGGACGGAACGTCCCGTTTCGGTGCCAACAAGCGTTTTTCAACGACCTGGGCGGTCGGACTTGCCTGGAACCTGCACAATGAGTCGTTTATGAAAGCGTTGGGCGTCTTCGACAATTTCAAAATCAGGGCTTCTGTCGGTAATCCGGGAAACCAGAATTTCGATGCCTATCAGGCGATGAAAACTTACCGTTACAATGTGACGAATCAGAACGTGTTTGGAACGAGTGCCGTTATCGAGCGGTTTGGTAACAAGAATCTGGACTGGCAGCGGACTTTGGACAAGAATATCGGTTTGGACCTGGCGATGTTCAACTCTCGTTTGAAAGTGACGTTGGATTATTATTACAAGGATACGGACCCGTTGTTGGTGAGCATTGCCATGCCGCCGTCTATCGGAACGAGTAGCATTTATACCAATTTTGGACGACAGATTTCGTCGGGATGGAACGGTACGATATCCGGCACCGTGTTGCGGAAAAAAGAGATGAGCTGGACAATTAATGCCAATTTCCGGACTTCCCAGTCGGAATATCGGGAAATCGGTGACAAACTGGATTATTTGAATGAGAAAGGCAGTTCCAGGACTTTATTGCGGTATTATGACGGGGCAAGTCCGGATGACATGTGGGCAGTGCCGTCGTTGGGTATCGACCCGGCTACGGGACGTGAGGTGTTCCTGAAAAAGGACGGAACGCAGACGTTTATCTATTCCGCAGACGACGAAGTGGTGGTCGGTTCTTCCCGTCCTGACGTGGAAGGGATTGTCGGTACCTCGTTTTATTGGAAAGGTTTCTCCGCCTCTTTGAATTTCCGTTACCGGGTGGGAGGTCAAGTGATGGCAACCGCCTTGTATAATAAGGTGGAGAACATTTCGGATGCGATGGTCTATCGCAATCAGGACAAGCGCGCCTTGTACGACCGTTGGCAGAAGCCGGGCGACCAGGCGAAATTCAAGGGAATCCAGGAGAATGATTCTTCAACCCCCATGTCTTCCCGTTTTGTCGTGACGGAGAATACGTTTTCCGGAGAATCGATTTCGCTGGGTTATGAGACGAATGCTTCCTGGTTGAGATACATCGGGGCGAACGGGTTGACGTTGAGAGCTTATATGAACGAGATATTCCGGATTTCTTCCTTCAAGGAAGAGCGAGGTATCGAATATCCCTTTGCCCGAAGCGTGACCTTTTCTTTGAGTTTAAGATTTTAAAATTAGGAGGGTTTATGAAGACATTAATCAAATATAGTTGTATCGCTTTTTTGGCAGTGTGCCAGTTGTCTTGTTCCAATTGGCTGGATATCGGTTCGGAGGACCGCATCATGGAGAAGGATTTGTTCGGCACGAAGGACGGTTTTCTGACCGCCTTGAACGGAATCTATATCGATTTGCTGGATAATTCCCTGTATGGCAGGACATTGACTTACGGAACAATGGATATTCTGGCACAGTATTACGATTGCTCGGACAGAGAACACTCGTATTACAATTTGGCGCGCTATGATTCGGAAACGAAAAGGGATGCCGTGTCGTCAACCTGGACGAAGGCGTGGTTTCTGATAAACAATGTCAATACGTTGCTGGAGCATTGCGAGGAGGACAGAGCCGTGCTGGACGACAGAGATTACCACATCATCCGGGGGGAAGCGTTGGCGTTGAGAGCGTTGTTGCATTTTGAGCTGTTCCGGATTTTCGGACCGGTCTATAACCTCGACCCGGAGGAAAAGTGTCTGCCTTATGTACGTTCCTCGGACCTGGTGGTGCGGGAGATGTTGCCGGCAGTGCAGGTGCAGGAGTTCATATTGAACGATTTGCGGGAAGCGGAGCGGATGCTTGCCGATTATGACCCCGTGATTACGGAAGGTCCGTTGTTTTCGGATGCGGGAAACGGCTTGTCCAATGCCATGCGCTATCGTCCGTTGCGCTTGAACTATTATGCGGTGCAGGCGTATATTGCCCGGGTCGCCTTGTATGTTGGAAACTCTTCGTTAGCAGGAAGTTATGCTGAGAAAGTAATCAAAGGGACGCAGGAGGATAACCAGTGGTTCCCGTTTATTGAGCGGGCGGCGGCGGAAGATGTGGACCACCGAGACCGGATTTATCAGCCGGAGATTTTGTTCGGGGTGTATAACTTGAATCGCAAGAGCATTTTCGACGGGACGTTTTCCAACAATTTGTCCGCCGTCCGGGTGCTGAGACCGACGGATGACTATATCGATTGGATGTATGACCACGACATCAATGACCTTCGTTATGCCTATCATTGGGAATTGCTGACGAGTGTGAACCAGGACGAGGGGAATTTGCAGTATTTCGTGAAGTACAAGGAGGTGGACGACGGAGGAAAAGGTTTCCAATACCTTGTGCCTTTGATGCGGATTTCGGAGATGTACTTGATTGCGGCGGAGTGTACGGACGAGGGCGTGCAGTACCTGAATGCGCTGAGAGCGGCGCGAAAGATTGCGGATGTGCCGGAGGATGCCCGTTTAATGGACGAGATTGAGAAGGAGTACCGGAGGGAGTTTATCGGTGAAGGTCAGCTGTTCTGGTTTTTCAAACGCAGGAATCAAAGCGACATTGTGAGCGGAAGCGGGAGTGAAATCGGCATGAACAAGGAAGATTACTTGTTCCGGATGCCACAGGAGGAAGAGGACCATAGGGGGACTAATTACTAATTGTTAATTCAAGAAAATTATGAAATGGATATTTAAGATCGGTTTGTTGCTGTTTTTGCCCTTACTGGTGTGGAATTGCGAGTCGGAGATGATGGGGTACGAAGGGAAAGACGGCGTGTATTTTATGATGCAGGTGCCTCCGCAGAGCGGTTACGGGGATGCGGAATTGTGGGAATATGTGGATACGACTCGGGTGAACTTTTCTTCCATGCGTGGCGAGGATACAATCGTGCCCATTCGGGTTCGGGTCATGGGGAACGTGACGGATTACAACCGTCGGGTGTCTTTCAAGGTTGTGACGGAGGAATCTACGGCGAAAGCGGGTGAAGATTACGAAACATTCGACCACTCTCCCATTATGCCTGCCAACGAGCGGCAGGTGGAGGTGCCTTGCCGGATCATGAAAACCGATAAGTTGGCAAAAGATACGCTGACGCTTGCCTTGGTGCTGGAGTTGGAGGAGAATGCTGATTTCGCCTTGCCTTTGTCTTGGTGGCAACCCTTTGGAAATATCTACGGCAGTCGTACGGATTCTGTGAATATCGTCCGGCATGTAATTTTGATTTCCAATGAGATAAGGATGCCGGGCTGGTGGCCGGAGGACTATTGGGGGAAGTGGTCGCTTAAAAAATTCAAGGTGATGAGTGAGCTTTGTTCAATGACATGGGATGATTTCAATAAGTTGAATAGAGCTGATGAGGCTCGGGCGCAATTTATTGGACAGTATTTGGATAACTATCTGAAAGAAAAGGAGAAGGACGGACAGACCATTTACGAGGACGAACGGGATGAAAACGGCGATTGGGTGAAAATGACTGCCGGATATTATATTTAAAATGAAAATGTATGAGAACACGATTATTGATGATATGCGGAGTGTTGGGCGGAATGTTGTTCCATTCCTGCTACAGCGACTTGGGTAATTACGATTACCGGGAGATTAACGAGGTGATGATTGGAGAAGCGGGGTTTGCCGATACGGCTTATTATTATGTGAGTTTTGTGGATACCTTGCGCATTTCACCGCAGGTGGATGCTTCGCTGATTCAAGAGCCGGACAACTATGAATACAGTTGGATATTGGGCGGAAACGAAATCGGCAACCAGAAGGACTTGGTCTGGCCCGTGAGCCGTTCGCAAGGCTATTATGTGCTGTATTTCCGGGTAAAGGACAAATCGACGGGCGTGGTGATGACACGTCAAGCTGATGTGCATCTGCAGACTAATTTTTCTACCGGTTGGTTGGTGTGGGGGGAAAACGAGAACGGAGAGGCACAATTGGATATGCTCTCTTTTGTCAAAGAGGATACCTTGTTGATGAAAGATATCCTAAACGGACAGGATTTGCCGATGTTGAAAAATCCGACGTTCTTGTATGTGCCTTGTATGAGTTCATACGACAGGGACCCTAAAATACAAATAGGTACAAAAGATGGGACTTATAGATTGGACAAAACCACCTTAACTCCGTTGAATGATGCACACTTGAAATATATGTTTTGGGAGCCCTCGTTGGCTGGCAATTGCGTTTTGACTAATGCCAATCGTTTGCAATGGTGTCAGTTTTCGGTGATAGATGGTAAGCTTTATTTTGATAATCTCCTGATGGGAGGTGGGGAAAAATTAGGATATCCGTCAAATCATTATCAGGGGGATTATGAATTGTTTAAAATGGGGGATAAGGTTGGGGTCGACAATTATCCAACGTCTGCTGTGATTGTTGTGTATGATGATGATAACAAATGTTTCCTTTATCAAGGGGGAAGGAATATAACTAGTGCGCAGGGTTATTGTATCCCGGTTGATGAATACGATGAATTTTTTAACCCCGGTAAAGATTTTGTGACGATTATAAATTCTCGTCAGTCCATGATTTCAAATTATGCCATTTTGAAAAATCCGGGGGCTTCTTCCCCTGCGGATTACTATTTGTATCCATATAAAATAAACGTTGGATTTTTTGATGTCTCATTTAACAAGATGAGCATACGGCAAATGACGAATGCGGCAGAGATTGACCAGGCGGAATTTTATGCGTGCAGTTCGCAGAAATCATACATATTTTACAC
>CAMWQQ010000047.1 GCA_947176455.1 uncultured Odoribacter sp.
GGAACACTCCCGCCTGGAGGTAAACATTCCGGTCGAACTGGCGGAACTGAACTGAAACCGGGTTAGTTTGTAAAGTTCATAAAGTTTATAAGGTTTATAAAGTTTGAAGGTATCTTTGGGACAGGGTGCGAGACTTTGTCCTGGTAGTCGTTAATCGTGTGCGCCTCATAAAGCGTAAGGTTCATAAAGTATGCACTTTATGAACCTTACAAACAAACTACTACTAATTATGTTACTAATTGTCCAATAAAATGAAAGGAGTGTCAAGACATCCCCTTCATTTTACTTAATTTTAACGTTGCTCTCTATACCGGATATCCGTTATCCTGGCAAAACCAGTATATTCTGCTCGTTTGGTTACCGAATTATTGGCATCTACCGGATAGAAGCCTACTTTTCCGCCATTCACTCCGTCGACGCTGTTATCATAAGAACCCACCATCAATTCAAATTGGCGATTCATAAATTCCTGCGAAGGCGTTTTGCCTACCCAGTTGTTATTGTGATACAAATTGAATTTCAGCAGGGTCACCTCCTCGTTTGCCCCCAGCTGGATGTTGTTCATTTCGTAAGTCGTATTCGTTCCCAGGTTATGCAGGTACACTTTGTTGCCAACGGCATAGAACATATAAGGGAACTGGGAATGGAAAGCAAAGGCGGTGGCTTTATCTAAATCGGGAGCGTTCAAATCTTCATATTTAGATTCTTGCACAAACCCCTTTCCGCCCATGTTTATCCCGTACACCACTCGTTTCCCGGTAGCATCTTGCAGTACGGCATATACCAAACCATCCGAGTACAGGGTACCTTCCATATAGACCAAATCCATACCGGTATTGAAGTCGAATAATTGACCTGCTTCCGGATTAGGAATAGGATACAATATCTGGTTTGCCTCAATGTCCTTGTCGTTGAAATCCCAGCCTACAAAGCGTTTATTGTCTATGTCATAGAACAAGCCTGCCGTACTATTTGCAGGACAGCGAACCATGCTTATGCCTACGTATGGGGCGACTCGGTATTCCGGAGCACCTCCACAGACGGAAGTATTGATTGGTGATTCAAAAGCCTGGCTCCAATTTGATACTGAAGCATACAAATTTCCTTTATTTGAAATGGCAAAAATGACGCGTGCGGTGGGGGCATTCGTATTGTATGATAATGGCATGTATTCAATGAGGTATTCATCCGGATCGCTTGGTGGAACCAAAAACTCCGTTGTGTAGATGTTATACATTTCACTGGTTTCAAAGGTTTGTCTGTCCAGTTTGTAAGCACCTTTTTCCGACATAACGTAAATGACGTCATTGGGAGCATCCTGCTTTGGGTAGAATCCGATTTTCGTCGCTTTTTGTAGTTCAGGAAGCCCTGAGGAAGCCAACACATCATAAATGGGAACAATCCGATCAGCAGAAATTACGGATATCATATCCATTCGCATGCGTTCTTCTGGTCCTTCGTTGCATAACACCATCCAACCTTCGTATATGGTAGAAGTCGCTTTTACGTCAAAAGTGGCAGAATACTCGACAGCGGTCCGTTTGTCTTTTACTGAAAACCATGCGATATAATTTCCTTGCGGAATTGAAATTATCGTATCCAGATTCAACGATTTGGACGGATTCAGGTCGATCCATGCTTTATTATACAATGAACCTCCTCCTTTTTTCTCCAGTCGATAAGAGAACTCAAAATTGGGATTTCCCTCCGTAAGCTCTCCTTCCAGCGAAGAAGTCACTTTCGGTTGGGCAACAATAGGCTCTATGCCTGGGAGAAATGTAAATGTTTCCGGCAAGTTCTCTATGCTAATTTCTGCCATCTCGCTATACTTGTAATTCCCCTTGTCGTCATAACATGACATGAAAAAGAGAAGGCAGAGGAGTAAAAGTGTATTTCTTATTTTCATATTGCAATCCTTTAATGATTATTGATAATTGGAATAATCTACGACGTAATCCGGAGCCAGTTGCATGTAATCGCCATTCAATTCCGTCACCGGATTTCCGTCATCCGCCTGCTCCTGCAGATAAGTTCGCACCATTCGAGCGAAGAAAGGGAGTCGTGTGGGTAGTATCTTATGTCCGGAATAACCGGCATATTTCCAGTCTGTTTCGGTAAGATCACACACTTGATTAACCACCTGATATTTCTTTGGCGTCCATTCCCCGAAATAATTTTTCGCACTATTTTGCCAGAAGGCGGGTGCATTATATATTTCATCAAATGCGAAAACATAACGAACCCCACTGACTTGTTCTCCTCCCCCGGTATAAAGGTTGTTGCTTCGGTAGGTCTCCAGATAACATTTGAAATGTTCGTTTTCCTCCAGACGCAACACGAGTTTTAACGTATCTTCCAATGCCAATAGCCGTTCCGTGCGAAGGAAACGAACCGCTACTTCCGTTCTGCTTGTTCCAGCTTTGATGACTAAGTCGTCTGGGTCTATTGTGAAATCCACCCCTTCAATAGCTGTCGATTCTTCCCTATCAACCACTAGTCGGAACGGTCGGTCAACATCAGCCACTTTTCCCAGGGTTAGAACCGGTACGGACTGCACGTAACTTGTATAAGAAGCATGTACTCCAGCAAAAGAAAAATAGGTGGAATCACCGTAATATTCTGCTGTACTGCCTTGGGTGGATGTTGTCAATTTTTGGAAATAGATTCCTGCATCGTCGCTCTCGAACATCGGAATTTCTTGTTTGTCGCAACTCCACAACAAAGGGAACGACATGAGCGCAAATAATATGGTTTTTAATTTCATAATAGTTGTTTTTAACGATTTTCAGTTTCTCCTGTAGGTAATGGAATGGCGTAATTAAAATAAACAGTGGTATTACCACCATATCCAGAATCAGTGGCTAACAAACCAGACGTGGCTAACCTTTTATGCATAAAAAATGTCTGTCCTTCTCCAAAGAATTCACGCGTATATTCGTTTTTCAATCTCGTTTTCAAATTACTTTCGTTTCCGGACAAGGCAGGTAAACCACGTTTTGCCCGCATTTGATTCAGCCATTCATATCCGTTGGCAAGTTCCGGTTCACATTCCGCTGCGATATAGTACACTTCGCTTAGACGGATTAAAGGCATCAGCACGGCATAAAAGTATTCCGAATCTTCATTGGACGCAGGTTTGTCAATTTCTTTATACTTTATAAAGATATGTCCTTTTACCCCTACGTTAGTAGCAGATTTCCAATGCGCTTGATAACGATAATCTTGGCTTTCGTTCTTAAAAAGATAGGCTAACAAGAATTTCACATTCAAATCTTTAGGCTGTAAGAAATTTTTTCCTGCCGTTTCATCATTGAAATAGTCCATGTAAATATTCGCCCGAGCCTTATTATAGAATCCCATTAAGACCTCGGTAGAGAACACCCGGTCTGGGGTTTTTGTATTCGCCAACAAGGTGTTCGGATTCACTGCCGGGAAGTGATTTGTTACATTTTCATCCGTCAGCAATTGGCGGGCTGCCGCCAGCGCGTTCACTTTATCCCCGGCATACAGATACGCCCGGGCTTTTAATGCCAAAACGGCATAGTAATTGAACCGCAGTTGGCGATAACGCAAATATACATCCTGGTCGTCTTCCAGAGAAGCCATAGCACCTCCTTCGATTACAGGGTCATTCCCTTCGAGCAACTCTTCCGCAACGTGAATGTCCCGCAAGATGAGGGTCATCACCGTATCAGCGGGCAATATCGGCAATGCCGACACCTGAGCCGATTCGTTGTAGGGGATGGCATCCGCTGTTGGATTTTTCACGTACACGGGACCGAACAGGCGCAACATGTCCAGGTGCAGGAAAGCGCGCAACGCCAGCATCTCACCGGTCAACACTTTCTTTTCCTGTTCGTTCAATATGCCGGTACTCGTTTCTAAGTTCTTCAACAACACATTGCAATTTAGGATGGTGGTGTAGGCCGCCGACCAGATATTCGACAAATTCTCCTTGACTGTTTTATCTCCATAACTTTTACTTGTTAAAGCTTTGTGATAGTCGTTTGTGGGAGATACTTCATAGTAAAAAGCGAGCATATCCAGCATTTCGTAAGTAAGGCGTTTGCCATAAAGCGATTCGGAGCCTAATCGATTGTAGATGCCGTTCGCGGCAGTATAAAAACCACCACGCGTGGCAAAAAGTTGTTTCTCGGACTGTTTGTCCTTGGGTTGCACGTCCAGAAAGTCTGAACACCCGCTTCCCACAAACAGCAACAGACTCAGATAGATAACAATATGTAATTTCATACCACTTGTTTTTTAAAAGTTAAACGATAATCCGGCTTCCAGGCTACGGGCGAAAGGATAGGAGATACCTCTTTCGGACCTGATGGAGGATGCTCTGAAGGCATCACGCATGGAAACGTGGAATTTAAGATTGCTCAGACCGATTTTCCGAATCCAGCCGTCGTAAAATTCGTAACCCAGGTATATGGACTCCAGCGTGAGCACGTTCTCTTCCTGTACGAACCGGGAAGACATCGGCGTGGACGCCGCGCTTGCGATGTTTTTGAACCGTACGATATCTCCCGCTTTGTGCCAGCGTTCGTAAAGCGCACGTTTATCCTGGTTCTTGTTCAATTCCTTGCCGGAGATATTTTCTACCTTATTGTACAATGCTGAGTTGAACACATTCGCTCCCATTTGGTAACGGAAATTCAAACTGAGCGACAATCCTTTCCAGTTGAGGGAGGTTCCGATGACGCCTTCGATGTCCGGACGGGTGTTGCCGCAAATGACTTCGTTGTCATACGAGAAATCGTACGTGTAATTTCCGTCTTTGTCGTAAAACAGCTCTTTGCCGTTAGACGGGTCGATTCCTGCCGATTTCACTGCCCAGATATCGTCCGGGTCTGCTCCGTCATAATAACGTGTCGTGTTGGTGCCCTTTCCGCTTTTGTTAAACCTTTCCAATTTGTCTCCGATTTTGTCGATTCGGTTTTTCTGTGTGCGCAGGTTGGCGCGTATCATCCAGGAAAGCCGTTTGTCGAAGTTCTGAATGACATAATAAGAAGCGGAAGCCGTCAAACCTTGCGAGATCTGCTCTCCGGCATTCGTCATATAGGTAGGCACTCCTGAAGACAACGGCATGCCAATCCGTATCAGCAACGGGTCGGTCACTTTGTGGAAATAATCAACCGTGACGCTTAAGCGTTTGTTCAACAAAGTAATGTCGATGCCGACGTTTTTATCCATTGTCGTTTGCCATTTCAGTTCAGGATTTCCCACTTGATTCAGGAGTGCGCCAAGTCCGAAATAATTCATCGAACCGTATTGGAAAGCATAGGTCAGCAGTGTTTGAGCCGAGTCGTAATTCTGGTTGCCGGGATTACCGACGGAAGCTCTCAACTTCAACAGGTTAATCCACTCCACGTTGTCCTTGATAAATTTCTCCTTGTGCAGATTCCAGCCCAAGCCGACCGACCAGGTCGTGTTGTATTTTTTGGAAGTTCCGAATACGGAAGAACCGCTGCTCCGCAAACTGAAATCCAGCAGATAACGGTCGTCCAATGAATAGCCGGCATTGAAATAACCGTTCAAGGAGCGGGCGATACTCTCATAAAATGTGGGAGTTCCGTATTCCGGATATCCGTTGGAGAACGAAGGATAGGTAAAATCCCCGCTGGGGAAACCCTGTGCCGAATATCCCTGCAACAAGGATTTGCTCGTGTTGAAATTTCCTCCGGCAACCAGATTGAACCGATGTACTCCGAATACTTTCGCCCACGTTACGCTCAGTTCCCCTTCCGCTTGATTCAGCCGGGTGTTGGTGGAAGTATATTCCCCTTTTTTCAATACGTCTTTATCTTCAAAACGTGTGTCTTCCGGAGAATAAAACACCTCCGTGTCGTTGTTGCCATAGGTGATTCCCAAACGGGCACGTACCCGCCAGTCTGACGTCGGGAAATATTCCGCCACGAAATAATTGCTCAATGAAACATTCTTGCCTTCGTTGCGGCTGTTCAGACTGGCATTCCACAATGGGTTGGGTGCTTCGAAATAATCGTTTTTCTCCAACCATTTTTCAACGATGCCGTCTTCGTTGCGCTTCTTGTAATAGGGATTTGCTTCCGCATAAGACTGAAAGGGGACAATGGGGTTCTCCATGTTCGTCATGCTAACCGAGAACTTGTTGGAGAATTGAAATTTTTCCATTCGATAAATTAGGTCGATGTTGCCGTTGATGATTTCACGCAAAGACTCCTTCATCACTCCGGAAACACCATTGTATCCGGCACCCAGACCGAAGAGGAAACGTCCTTCACCGCCTTGTACGTACAGGGAATGTTTTTGATTCACCCCCGTGCGCAACGGTTCTGCCAGCCAGTAGGTGTCTATTCCGCTTTCTATTCCCTCCAATTTCTGGTTATACAATGTGGTATATTCTACATCTTTTTCCGCCGTCCAATCGGCAGGAGTATATCTTCCCGCCAATCTTTCAAATTCCAGTTTCTCTCTTGCATTCATCAGATTGTAACTGGTCAGGTCCGGCATGGAAAGGTTGAGATTTCCGTTGTAGCTTACCTGGAGTTTTCCCGATTTGGGTTTCACTGTTTCCACCACGACCACTCCATTGGCGGCTTTCGAACCGTAAATGGCGGTGGAAGCCGCATCCTTTAATATCGTAATGGATTCGATGCGGTTGATGTCCAAGTCATTGATGACCGCCAGTGACGATTCGAATCCGTCCAGGATAAACAAGGGCTGGTTGGGGTCGGCGTCCAATTCGTCACGCAATCCCAGCATACTTGATTTTCCCCGGATTTCCATGTTGGGCAGACGGTTGGGGTCTGAACCGAACTGGTTGTCTTCGATAAGCGCAAAAGAGGGGTCGAGCGTTTTCAAACTTTGCAGGACGTTCTGCGAACCCATGGTCTTCAATTCCGTAGCCGTGTAGGTAGAAGCCGAACCCGTGAAACTTTCCTTTTTCCGGGTAAAGATACCGGTAACCACGACATCTTCCAGCATGACCTTTTCTTCGCGCATCGTAATTTTCAGTTCTTTCTGGTATTCGCCGGCATTGAACCTGGGAATGGTTACTTGCTGGGTCTCCATACCGATAAAAGAGAACACTAGAACCACCGAGTCTTTCGGCAGTGCCAATGAAAAATCACCGTTGGCATCCGTAGCGACACCGATTGCCGTGCCTTTAATCAGGACGGCGACGCCCGGCAGGCCTTCCCCCTTCTCGTCCGTCACTTTTCCCGTGATTTTGAATTCCTGCCTTTTCTCCGGCGTTTGGCTTTGCGCCTTAATCAGAATAATGCCTCTTTCCAGCAAATCCCACGAAAATCCTTTGCTCAGAAGCAGTTCATCCAACACATCGTTGATGGGGGCATCCTTTACGTCCACGCTCATCTTCCCCAGATTTTTGCATTGCTCTTCGTTGTACACGAAATCAAATGCCGTTTGCCGTTTGATTTCCCGGAACACCTGCTCTACGGAAACATCCTTGAGGTTCAAGGACACTTTCTTTTGTGCCGATGCTCCGATGGCCGTCACTTGTAACACACAGACCAGGAGCAAGGTGAACACTCCCCCTAAAATCTTCCTATTCCGGTAAATCGGAAAAAGAAACAGATACCATTTTTTTTTCATAATTTTGAATGATTTTGATTGATTAATTCTCTATCCATGGGCAATTCCCGTTGCACATGGAAGAGAGTGGAACGGAGGGTGTCCCGCACCTTCCGTTCGTTTGTTTATTTATTTCATATATAAGATTAATTCCCGGTTTTCCAGCCTGTAGTCGACATTCACCAAAGACGTCAACGCTTCCAGCATGACGGAGAAATCCTCATGTCGTCTGAGGTCTCCGGTGAAGTGAAGATGCTTTATGGATTCATCTTGAAACGTCACGTTTATGTCATACCAACGCGCCATGATCTCCATGATTTGTTCCAGACTTTGGTTTTTGAACAGGAAACGTCCCTCTTTCCACGCCACGTAAGGCAAAACATCCACTTCTTTCACCACTATCGTTTTGCTTTTCCGGTTGAAGCTCGCCAATTCATTGGGCTTGATTCGCCATTCCCGGCTGTCGCCAGCCACTTGCATCCCGACAGACCCTTGTACGAGCACCGTTTCGATATACTCCTTGTCATAGGTGTTTATATTAAAAGAGGTGCCCAGCACTTTCACGTACACCTGCTCCGCCTTGACGACAAACGGTCTTTGTGCGTCTTTGGTCACTTCGAAAAAAGCCTCGCCTTTCAGTTCCACCTCGCGGGAGGTCGCTCCGAAATTGACCGGGTAACGAAGTTCACTGTCCGAGTTTAAAAACACGGTGGTGCCGTCCGACAGCTTCAAACGATACTCTCCGCCCCGAGGAATCTTTAACGTATGGTATTCCGATGCCGATTCCTTTTTAGCACAGACATAGTCCAATTGATTGTTGACGGCCAGGATGCCCTGCCCGAGCATCAATCGGGAGGAATCGGACAGTTCAATGGTTTTCCCGTTGTCCGTAAGCAATATCGCCTTGTAACTTCCCGGAGAAACCGTTTGGCTCACAACCGGAACTACCTCTTGTTTCTCCCGAATCAGGAAAGAGATGCCGAACAGGAACGATATACAGGCGGCCGCACTTCCCCAACTCAATAGTCGCACGAGTTTCCGTCGCTTGCGCAGGATGCTGTGCTTGCGCACTTGTTCCCACAGGACCGGATTTTTCTTTTTGCCTTGGATATAAATCGCCAATTCGCGCTCGATGTATTCATCGTCCTGAACCCGTGAAAAAAGCGCTTCACGTTCCGGCGAGCCGGATTTCCAGTCGTACAATTCCTCCCGTTCGGAATCAGACAATTCTCCCCGGAAACTTTTTAATAAAAGTTCTGCAATGTGATGTTCCAAGTGAAATTCCACTATTTGTTGTTTTTGTAATTAAAACAACCGAAATGGCATTTGGTGTATAGCGGTGTATCAAAAAAAGATGGACTTTATGCCTTATTCAGTGGATTCCAGGTATTTAGTAGCAATAAAAAAAGTTTGAAATCTTTGGCTCGCCTGCGCATATAATGGTTGGCGTTGTTTTTGTATTTCTTGACCGTATTGACGGAGATGTTTAACAGGCTGGCTATCTCTTCGTGTTTTTTCCCTTCCAGGCTGAGCCGATACACCTCTTTGCAGGCAGGCGGTAATTCTTCGAAAAGGTGATGCAACATTTCGAAAAGCTCCGTTTCGATTACTTTTTCCAGAAAACTTTCTTGCGGTTCTTCTACGACTCCTTCTGCATACCTTTGCTTGATTTTTTCATGCCGAAGGGTGTTCAGACAGCGATTTTTTACACCTATATATAAGAAACTTTTTATCGTAAGTTCATTGCGGAACTTTTTTCTGTTTTCCCAAAGTGACACAAAAGTATCTTGAAGGATGTCCTCTATTAACTGTTCATCAGACAAATATTTGTTCCCGAAATAACGCAACGGGGAAGAATTTCTCTCGTAAATCTCTTTAAAAGCGTATTCTTTTCCGTTGATGAAATCTTGGATTATGTTTTCTTCTGATTGAAACATCATTCATTGCTACTTTTCAACGTCCTAAAGGTAGAGATAATATTTCAAAACAATCTAAAATGCGATTACTTTGTTTTTTATTTTCATTTTTCCGGCAAACAAATCTGTCCTTTGGAGTGGTTTGTCCGTCATTTTCGGATAAATGCACGGATAAAAACGGTATGACTTTGTGACGGCAAATTCTTTTGTTAAAATTCTTGTTTGTTTG
>CAMWQQ010000048.1 GCA_947176455.1 uncultured Odoribacter sp.
GGGTTGGTCCAGGTCGATGTTGATGGCGGGCGTCAATGCCGGCGTCTGGGCAGGCAGAAAACGTGCCGGATTCTTCTCCAGTTGTTCTAGGAAAATACCGTCTTCTGTGATTTTTGCCTTGATGTTCCGGTCGGCGCTGCAACTTACTCCGATGCCCACCGGACAGGAAGCCGCATGACGGGGCAAACGGATGACACGAACGTCATGCACCCAGTATTTTCCACCGAATTGTGCGCCGATTCCTTTGTCCCGGCAGATTTTCAGGATTTTTTCTTCCCATTCGAGGTCCCGGAATGCGCGTCCGCCTTCGTTGCCGGAAGTCGGGAGGTGGTCATAGTAACCGGCGGAGGCTTTCTTGACGGTGGTCAAGTTCGCTTCTGCCGACGTACCTCCGATGACAACTGCCAAGTGGTAGGGAGGACATGCGGAAGTGCCCAGGTCCAGAACTTTCTGCGAAATGAATTTGGTCAGCGTTTCTTCGTTCAGCAGGGCTTTGGTCTGTTGATACAGGAAAGTCTTGTTGGCGGAACCGCCTCCTTTGGTAATGAACAGAAATTCATATTTGTTGCCTTGTGTGGCGTACAAATCAATTTGTGCCGGCAGGTTGCAACCGCTGTTTTTTTCTTCGGTCATGGTGAAAGGAACCACTTGCGAATAACGGAGGTTCCGGTCGCGGTAGGTTTCAAACACGCCTTTGCTGATGGCTTCCGCATCGTTGCATCCGGTCCATACGTTTTCACCTTTTTTGCCGATGCAAATGGCGGTTCCGGTGTCCTGGCAGGTTGGCAGTTCGCCCTCGGCGGCAACCACCTGGTTCATCAGCATGGTGTGGGCTACGAATTTATCGTTGTCGCTGGCTTCCGGGTCTTGCAGGATGTCCGCCAGTTTTTGCAGGTGAGAGGCGCGCAGGTAAAAGGATACATCGCAATATGCCTCGCGAGCCAATAGCTCCAGCCCTTCTTTTTCGATTTTCAATATCTTTCGTCCTTCGCATTCAATGGTTTTGACGTAATCTTTCGTGAGAAGGCGATATTCGGTTGTGTCTTTTTCAATAGGAAAAGGTTCCTGATACTTGAATTCTGCCATACTGTTGTTATTTATAAGATTTATAATTCATCGCATTTGCCCGGTCTGTTGTCCGGGCGTGATATTCCGCAACGAAATTAAAATTAATAAATGAAAAAGCCGAGAGTTTTACAGAAATTTTTCTCTAATTCCGGAGATACTCTTCTCGATTAGCTTTTTTATACGAAATATTCGATTAGACTTCATTTCACATCATGCGTTAATGAATAAATCATCCGATGTTACCTGGGCATGAATGTTCATGGAGTGGGTATTTCTGGTGAGACCAAAACTTGTAATCAAGGTAGTTGCAAGTCCTTTTCTGGTCTTGGTTACCCTGCGGAACTGTGTAGCCTTATTCTTTAATGCTTGGGAATATTTCGCATCAATCGTGAATGGTCCGTCGGAATATTTTATTTCGCATAGATTGATTGTCTTGTCGCTTCTGTCGATCAACAAGTCTATTTGTGTGCCGGGGTTATCGTCTTTAGCAGGGGCTCTCCAGGAATATTCGTTTGTGATGACTCCATTTATCCCGAGAGCTTTCTTTATCTGTTCGGAATGTTGCAGGCATACGCGTTCAAAAGCCAATCCACACCAATTATGGTATATGGGAGCTATTTGAATTTTAGACCAGTAATTTTTATCGGTATTTTTCTTGCTATCTAAGAACCTGAAATGGAATAATGTGAAATTATCAATGAGTTGGAAAAGAGCATTCTTTGTTTTAGTTCCTATTGCCTGATAACGTCGAATGAAACCGCAGTTTTCCAAATCTTCAAGATATTGAGACACTTTACCTCCACTTGCAAAATGCGTATGGATGAGGATTTCTTCACGGTTCATTCCTATTTTCTTTTTACCCAATGCTTCAATAATTTCTACATAGACATCCGGTTTGGCAAAAAGAGAACTATAGAGTTCTTGAAATTCGTTTCCTAATTTTGCATTTCTTCCAAAAAACAGGTTGTCGATGTTTTGAGCGAAACTTCTGTTGCTTTCAAGCAATGACCAGTAGAATGGTATTCCGCCGAAAATCATATACGCCTCTATTATTTGTTGTCGGTCAAGAGGTAAATTCAGTGCTGTCGCATATTCTTCGCACTCTTTGAGATTGAAAGGCTGAAGGCAAATTTGGTTGGTAAGGCGGTTGTGCAGACCTCCGCGATTGCGCAGGATTTTCTTTACAATCCAGGAAGTTGCTGAGCCACATACGATTAGCAATATGTCGGTTCTTGCTGATGCCCAGCCATTCCAGAAATGTTCGAAAGCTGGTAGGAAACTGGATTGTCTGCTGTCCATCCATGGAAGCTCATCCAAAAAGACCACTTTTTTGCCTAATGGTTGGGTTTCCAAGAACTCTCTTAACATAAAGAAAGCATCTGTCCAGTTGCGAGGAGCTACGGTTGTTGAACATCCTTGGGCTTTCAATTCTTTGTAGAAGTTGTGAAGTTGTGTTTTTGTCGAGACATTGGGCATTCCCGAGTAAGTGAACGCGAATTTATTCCCGAATAATTGACGGATTAAAAATGTCTTTCCGACTCTTCGTCTTCCATAAATGGCTATGAATTCAGAGCGTTCAGACTCGTAGGTCCTTTCAAGCAAGGCTATTTCTTTTTTTCTTCCGATTATCATAATTGGTCTGTTTTATTGCAAAGATAATGAAAATATTGACACGACGGTGCCAAATCTGATAATTTTACAACCGATTTGGCACCGTTGTGGGTTTGACATTCTTAGGGTTCAGAGAGCAATCTGTTGAAAATTGCCATATCTTTGTGAATGGATTTGAAGGGGGGGGATTTTAAATCGGTAGGTATGAATAGTGAAGTCGTTTTTATGGTCATTGTTGTTTTTCTCTGTGCGGAGTTCGTGATGGAGAGGATTTTGGAGGGATTGAACAGGCGGGCGATGTCGCAGACTTTGCCGGAAAGGTTGAAAGGCATCTATGACGAGAAGGAATACGAGCGTTTCCGGAATTACAAGTGTGAAAACAGCCGTTTTGAGTTGCTGGCTTCCACTTTTTCTTTTGTCGTTATGCTGGTGTTCCTGTGTATGGGAGGTTTCGGCTGGTGGAATGCGATTGTGGTTGCCGAAGTGGACAATACGATTCTCCGGACGTTGTTTTTTATGGCGGGACTTTCCCTGGCTTCGGGACTCCTTAGCCTGCCTTTTGACTGGTATGCCACTTTTCACATCGAGGAGAAATACGGATTCAACAAGACGACCCGAAAGACGTATGTGGCGGATTTGCTGAAAGGCATGTTGCTTTCTGCCGTAATCGGTGGACTATTGTTGGCAACGATGGTGTGGTTTTATGAATGGGCGGGGAAGTGGTTCTGGCTGTATGCGTGGGGCGGTATGACCGTGTTCTCGGTATTTATGACGATGTTTTATTCGCAGTTGATAGTTCCTTTGTTCAATAAGCAGACACCGTTGGAAGAGGGTAGCTTGAGGGACAAAATCAACGACTTTGCCCGGAAAGTCGGCTTCCGGCTGACGGATATTTACGTGATAGACGGTTCCAGACGAACCACCAAGGCGAATGCCTATTTTACGGGATTCGGCCCTAAAAAACGGATTGTGTTGTATGACACGCTGATGCAGGAGTTGACGGAGGAGGAAATCGTGGCGGTTTTGGCGCACGAGGCGGGGCATGATAAAAAAAGGCACACCCTGAAATTGATGTTGGTGTCCCTGTTGCAGACGGGGTTCATTTTGTGGCTGTTTTCACTGTTCGTAAATCAGCCGGCGCTGTCGGAGGCTTTGGGTGGCGACAAGGCGTATTTCCAGTTGGGACTGGTCGCATTTACTATATTGTACACTCCGATTAGCATGGTGCTGGGCTTGTTTATGAATGTATGGTCTAGAAAAAACGAGTACGAGGCGGACCGGTTTGCGGCACGGCATTACGACGGAGAATGTCTGATTTCGGGATTGAAGAAAATATCGGTGAAATCCCTGAGCAATCTTACGCCACACCCGCTTTATGAATGGGTATATTATTCACACCCCTCTTTGTTGAAAAGGATAAAGGCGATAGGAGGGGCAAAACAATAATTATATGAATGCAATTATTATTACCATTGGTGATGAAATCTTGATGGGACAGATTCTGGATACCAATTCGCAGTATATGTCCCGGCGGTTGACGGAGATAGGGGTTGAGGTGGTTGAGCAACTTTCCATTCCGGACAAAGGGGAGGAAATATACGAGACCGTGGATTATGCGATGCAGCATGCCGATCTCATTTTGGTGACGGGGGGACTTGGGCCGACCAAGGACGATGTGACCAAGAAGGTGCTGACGGAATACTTCGGTACCCGTTTGGTGTTTCATCCGCAGGCAATGGAATGGCTGGAAGAGTTGTTGCGGAATCGCAACCTGCCCATGAACGAGAATAACAGGTCTCAGGCTTATCTTCCTGAGAGTTGTCGCATATTGCGGAATTTCAAGGGAACGGCTTCCGGAATGTGGTTCGAGCGCGGTTGGAAGTCTTTGATATCCTTGCCGGGCGTGCCTTTTGAAATGGAGCACTTGATGGATACGTATGTCATACCGGATTTGAAGGTCAAGTATCCGCATCTGCAATTGGCATACCGGATGTTGAAAGTGTATGACGTGCCGGAATCCGCTCTGGCGCATCATTTGGAGGAGTGGGAGAATGCGCTGGGAGAGGGTTTGAAGCTGGCTTACCTGCCTTCGCCGGGATTGGTCAAGTTGCGGATTACTGCCAAGGGGGATGCCGTGCAGCATTTGGATGCCGCATACGATACCCTCAAGGAGGTTCTGTCCGGAATGAAATATACGGAGGGGGAGGATGCCCTGGAAAAACAAATCGGAAATGTGTTGCGCAAGAAAGGGGCAACCTTGGCGACCGCAGAGAGTTGCACGGGAGGGGAAATCGCCCGTCTGATAACCTCCGTGCCGGGAAGTTCCGATTATTTCAAAGGAACCGTTGTGGCTTATGCCAATGAGGTGAAAATCCGAGTGCTGGGCGTTGACGAAAAAGACATTGAACGGGAAGGCGCGGTCAGCGAGACGGTGGTTTTGCAGATGGCGGAGGGAGTGAAGAAGCTGATGAATACGGATTATGCCGTATCGACTTCCGGAGTGGCGGGACCGGACGGCGGAACGCCGGAAAAGCCGGTGGGAACCGTCTGGATTGGCGTGGCGACACCGGAGAAGACATTCGCCCGGAAGTTCGCCTTCTCTTTTACCCGGGAGCGCAATATGGCAAAGGCTGCTGCCAAAGCCTTGGAGTTGGTTATGCTGGAGATGGGGGTGTAGCTTGTGTGCCTTATAATGAAAAAGGTTGAATCCTCAGGATTCAACCTTTTTCATTATAGATTGGTCCGGTTGACGGGCATCGTCATACATCGGGCGCCACCACCGCCACGGGGCAGTTCGGAACCTTCAATGGTAATCACGTATTTGCCGTAATTTTCAAGGTTAATCTTGTCTGCCAGTACATCATTTGCCTTGATGATTTCAAAACCGGCATTGTTCATTGCCTCTATGGTGTAGTTGTTGCGGGCGTAACCCAGCACCTGTCCAGGACCTACGGCAAAGAAGTTGGCGCCACTGTGCCATTGCTCGCGTTCCTGGTTCCAGTCGTCCGTACCTCCGCAGAGAACGGGTTCCAGGTCCATGCCCAGCTTTTTCAAAGCGGTAAGAAGATTCTTTTCGCTTCGGATGCTTTGCAATTTCCCGTTTTGAATCTTGATGTGAACGGTCTGGTAACTGCCCGGATTCAGAATCAGGGGTTCAAAAACCATGCACTTGTCCCGGTCCAGCAGGGTAAATACCATATCCAGGTGGATGAATGATTCCGGCGTGTGCGGCAGTTGCTGCACGATGATGTGCTGTGCCTTTTCGCTTTTCCGGCGGATAAATTCATCAATCAGCATATCGATTGCCTGGGTGCTGGTGCGGACTCCGTTGCCGATGACCAGAATATCGTCCCGGGCAATCAGAACGTCTCCGCCCTCGACGGTGCGGATGCGCTGGGTTGAGCCGGGAATGGGGGGGATGCTCAGGGTCTTGGTCTTGAATTCGGGCGTGAAGTCGAAAATCGACTGCATGATGACCGATTCGCGGTCCCGAATCGAGTTCGCCATGCGTCCGATGAGCACCTCGTTGTACATGCTCATGGAGGCGTCCCGCGTGAAAAAGAAATTGTGCATCGGGCGCAGGGCATACCAGTCCTTGCTTAAAAACTTGGTGAGGTTGTCCTTGACCATCTCGACGCCTTCTATCAGCAATCGGGACAGGGTCTCGGCGTTTTCGTTCATCAGTTGTTCCTTCAGGCTTCCTTTGGGAGATGCCTCGCCGATAAAAGGCTCTATCCGTTCAATGCGGTTCAGCACTTCCCGTTTGACCTCCTCGTTTTTCAGGATATTGCACAAAAGGTCTTTTACTTCGTAGGTCCTGGTCAACTTGGACAACACTCCGGATATCTGTTTGTACTCTTCACGGGCGATAGACAGGTTGATGATGTCGCTGTACAATGCTCGTTCGGCATTCTCGGGGGTCATGTTTTCGACCTCTTCTCCCGGAGTGTGTATGATGACTCCGTTTAATTTGCCGATTTCCGACTGGACGTTGACTTCTATAATAGGATTCATAGATAATGTAGTATGATTTGCTTGCTTATTATGGGACAAAAATACAGCTTAAACGATTAATATCCTTATAATTACCCCTTATAATTATGCAAAACGCCAAAATAAATATGCAAAGGTCGTCGGGGAATTTACGCTCCCAGATGCCCCAGTATGAGCCGTCCGGTTATCAGATAGATGTTCAGTCCGATGATGTCGTTCGTCAGGGTGATGAAAGGACCGGTTGCCAGTGCGGGGTCGATTTTCATCTTGTTTAGCAACAGTGGAAACGCTGTCCCGAAGACGGAGGCAAAGACAATCACCACGAACAGGGCTATCGTGACGGTAATGGGCATGGCAAGCGAGGGCATGCCGAATGCCAGCGTCAACAGAAAGATGATGGACGAGCAAATCGTGGCGTTGATGAGCGCGCCACCCAGTTCTTTCAGGATGTTGCCGAACCCGTTTTTCAGGCTCAGGGAATTGGAGGCAAGGCCTTTGACCACGATTGCGGACGACTGGATGCCGACATTTCCGCCCATGGCGGTGATGACGGGAATGAACATGGCGGTGACGGGAAACAGGGCGATTTCCGCTTCATACTGCAAAATCATCCAGGCGGATACCATACCGCCGAACAGGGCGATGACCAGCCACGGAAGTCTTGCCTTTGTCTGTGCCCAGATGCTGTCGGAAGATTCCACGTCCTGGGAGATACCGGACATCATCTGGTAGTCTTTGTCCGCCTCGTCTTTGATGAAATCCACCACGTCGTCGATGGTAATCCGTCCCACCAGACGTCCCACCTGGTCGGTGACCGGAACGGCAATCAGGTCGTATTTCTGCATGATTAATGCGACGGATTCCGCCGGTTCGTCCGTTTTTACGGAAATGATGTCCGGATAATACAGATTGACGATTTTGGCGGAAGTGGGGGCGGTGATGATCTTTTTCAAAGAAAGCCTACCCTTCAACTTGTTGTCATCGTCTATGACGTAGATGTTGTAGATTTCATCCAGGTTCTCCGCTTGTCGGCTGACTTCCCGCAGACAGGTCAGTACGGTCCAGTTTTCGTTGACCATGACCAATTCTTTCGCCATCAGACCACCCGCCGTGTCTTCGTCGTAATGCAACAAATCCACGATGTCTCCAGCCTGTTCCAGGTCTTCCATGTGGGAAAGCACCTCGTGCTGTTGCTCGTTGGGCATGCTTGCCACCAAGTCTGCCGCATCGTCGGAATCCATGTTGTCGATGAACCGTTTGGCGATGATTTCGGCAGGGAAAGATTCGATGAAGTGTCCCCGTTCCTCTTCGTCAATTTCCGCCAGAACGTCACTGGCCTTTTCATTGTCGAGCAACAGAAAGACGAATTGTGCCCGTTCGTTGTTCAGTTCTTCCAGGATTTCGGCAATATCCGCCGGATGCAGGTCGGCAATCTGCTGGGTTACCAGCGTCTGGTTGCCTGCATCGATCAACTCCTCAAGTTGACTTAAAAATTCGTGGGTTAGTTCAAATTGTTGCATGACTTGATGTTAACTGGGTTCACCTTCTTTTTCTATTTCCCGGCAAAGTTGCAAAAAATCCGGGATGCTTAATTGTTCCGGGCGCATATTCAAATAGGCGGAATCAAATCCTGCCGGTAGTAAGTTGCGGATTGAATTGCGCAGCGTTTTCCGCCGTTGGTTGAAACCGGTCTTGACCACGTTGAAAAAAAGTTTTTCATCGCATCCCAATTCCCGGCGTTCGTTGCGGGTCATCCGGATAACGGCGGATTTCACCTTGGGAGGAGGGTCGAAAACTTGTTCTCCGACGGTAAACAGGTATTCAATATCATAGAATGTTTGCAGGAAAACGCTTAATATGCCGTAAGTTTTGTTGCCGTGAGGAGCGGAAATCCTTTCGGCGACCTCTTTTTGAATCATGCAGACCACCTGCGGAATGCAGTCCCGGTGTTCGATAATCCGGAAAAAGATTTGCGAGGAGATGTTGTAAGGGAGGTTGCCGATGACTGAAAACGGAGCCTGAAACAAATCGGTGACATCCGTTTTCAGGAAATCCCCGAACAGAATCCGTTCCCGGTGTTCCGGAAATTCGGCATGCAGGTATTCAATGGATTCCCGGTCGATGTCGATTGCCCGGACGGAGAAATCCGGATTCGCCAGCAAATACCGGGTCAATACCCCCATGCCGGGACCGATTTCCAGTACGTCCCGGGTGACAGGCAGCAGGCTTGCCGTGATTTTTCGTGCGATGTTCTGGTCCTTCAGAAAATGTTGGCCCAGGCATTTTTTGGCTCTCACTAAACTCATGTTACAAAAGTATATAAATTAGTTGAAAATTCGTACCTTTGTAAGGTATTAAGTTTTTGAATACGTATGCGTCCTGTTTTCAAGAATATCATTAAATTCTTCCTGTTTCTCGGTGTTTCCGCGTTTTTGTTCTGGTTGGTGTTTCGGGACCAGGATTGGGGGGAATTGCTGAAAGTGCTGAGGGAAGATGTGGATTATACCTGGGTGGCGGTCGCTGTCGTCATGGGCATTGCCAGCCACATGAGTCGCGCCATGCGTTGGCAGTTGCTGACGGCTTCCATGGGGTACAGAATCCGTTTCTGGAACAGCTTTATGGGGGTGATGATCGGCTATTTCGCCAATCTGGCAATTCCTCGAATGGGAGAGTTTACCCGTTGTGGCGTGGTAAGCAAATACGAGAACGTGCCTTTTTCCAAATTGTTGGGTACGGTGGTGACGGAGCGGGTGATCGACCTGATTATCTTGTTGTCGCTTACCGT
>CAMWQQ010000049.1 GCA_947176455.1 uncultured Odoribacter sp.
GATCAACACTCGCCTCCTAAGACTTCACACCTCTACGCATACCGATAATTTCAGCCAAAGGCTTTGCCAAGAAACAAGTCACGCATATCGGGCAGATATTCATATCAAAACCCTCAATCCTACGATTTTTGATGTTTCATTGACAAGCGATTGTTGCAAAGCGCACTGTCAAGTCTGAATTTAATTTTCCTTGGCAGGCTGCTCCCGAACGACATCTTTTTTCAACATCTGGCAGTTGCCGTTGAACATTGCTCCGGGTTCAATGGAAAGCGATGCGGCGGAAATATTCCCCATAACCTTTCCTGACGCTTTCAAGGCTACCGAACCGGAAGCCACGACGTCTCCAATGACAATTCCCTGAACATCTACGTTCACACAATCCACATTACCTTCCAACTTCGCGGTTGAACCTACGACCAGCCTTCCGGAAGTAATAATTTTACCTTTGATAAAGCCATCTATCCGAATGTCATTTTTAGTTTTAATGTCACCCACGATGACTGTACCTTCACATAACAAATTAACGGCATTAACTGCCGGATTTTCTTTACTCATAACCATCACCTTAATTTATTTCGACGCATTTTTCAATTTCAATCCCAACTCGATTTTCGCACCTACGACAATTTCCATGCATACCGTGGTCAAAGTTCCCTTTACAACGGCATCGGCACCCAAAATAGCCTTCCCCTCCACACACACATCTCCTGCAATCACACCATTCAAATACAATTCCCGACAATTCACCTTCCCGTCAATCCTTCCTCCTTTGTTGACAATCAACCGACCTGCACACTCGACACTCCCCACGACAAGCCCTTCCAGACAAATGTCTTTCTCCGACTTGATATCCCCCTGAATATCGGTGTCGACCAACAGTCGGCTTCCTGAACAGCTGATGTCAAAACAATCTTGATTCATATTGTAAATTTCAGACCGAAGATACAACAACTTATCGGAACAAAAAACCATTTCCGCATTTTTTTGATTTTTTTAGCTACCGAGAACTTCATTTTCAAACACAAAATGATTTCCTGTAGTCCCGTACTGTCTCTCTATCAGTTCGAACGATAAGTTTTAAAGCCGGAAGAATATGAAACGGGCTGATTCAATCAAACCAGCCCGTTTATGTTCAATCCGTGTTCTTCTTATTTCTTGGGGTCGTATGCCCATTTCAACCAAACCGCTCCCCACGTGAATCCGGCACCAAAAGCGGCAAGAATCAGGTTGTCTCCCTTTCGGAGCTGATTTTCCCACTCGTACAGGCACAACGGAATCGTTGCGGAGGTGGTGTTTCCGTATTTCTGGATGTTAATCATCACCTTGGAAGCATCCAGTCCCATACGGTCTCCGGTGGCGGCGATGATGCGCAGGTTCGCCTGATGCGGAACCAACCAAGCAATGTCATCGGCAGAAAGATGATTTTTCTCCATGATTTCGGCTGCTGTATCCGCCATTTTGGTCACAGCGTGCTTGAACACAAATTGACCGTCCTGGTAGATGAAATGCTCCCGGTTCGTCACCGTTTCGATAGAAGGGGGATTCAACGAACCGCCCGCTTTCATATACAAATGGTCGCGTCCCATCCCGTCCGAGCGCAAAATATGGTCCATTACTCCCAGCTCCTCATTCGTCGGCTCCAGCAACACGGCGGCGGCAGCATCACCGAACAAGGGACAAGTCTTGCGGTCGGTATAGTCCGTAATGACGGACATCTTCTCGCATCCGACAAAGACCACCTTCTTGTATCGTCCGCTTTCCACATATTGCGTCGCAGTCACCAATCCGAACAAGAATCCGGAGCATCCTGCGTTCAAGTCAAAACCGAAGGCATTTTTCACGCCGACCATATCGGCAATGACCTGGGCGTTTGCCGGGAAGTGCATATCCGGCGTCACCGTGGCGCAAATCAGCAAATCCACCTCTTCCGGTTTCGTTCCCGTCTTTTGCAACAGGTTTTCCACTGCCTGCGCACCCATCCAGGCACTGCCCTTCGTGGGGTCTTTCAGAATCCTTCTCTCTTTTATCCCTACCCGGGTCATAATCCACTCGTCGGAAGTGTCCACCATTCGGCTCAATTCCTCGTTGTTCAGAATGTAATCGGGGTAATATGCCCCTACTCCGGTTATTATGGCTCTTGGCCTGTTTGTCTGCATAACAAAAATATTAATCAGAGATGTACTCCTCAGCACACCAAGGGTAAATTCATCAACTATATAAACAACCTTAGCCCCCTAATCGATAGGAGGCTGGCTGTCGTATGATCTAAATAACCTTTTCGTGTCAAAATCAAGCTACCACTGCTTTCTCAATAGCCAGCTTTCCTCTGTAATATCCGCATTCAGGACATACTGTATGATACTGTACAGCAGCACCACAGTTAGAACACTTCGCAATAGCGGTTACCGTCAGCGCATCGTGTGTTCTTCTCTTATTTCTTCTCTGTTTTGAGGTTCGATGTTTCGGATGTGCCATTTCTCTTTTATTTTTAGTTATTAATTAATTTCTTAAGCTCGTCCCATCTCGGGTCTGTCGGCTTTTCGTCTTCTTCTCTGACATATTGGTGAAGGACCTCGCGCATCTCTTCGTCGCACTCCCCGTCCGGATGTACCATCCGCATCGGGTAATGAAGCATATAGGCTTCGTAAAGATATGTGCTCAAATCCAAAAAATCATCGGTCGGTGCAACAATGATGTAATCGTCGTCATTCCCCTCTTCCCTCGTGCTCTGCTTGACAAACAAGTTCATTTCCCCTTCCACCGGGATGCTTACCTCGCCCAGACAACGGTCACACACGGCTTTCACCCTTCCGTTGATTTTTATTTTCACTTCCATCAGCAGGGAACTTTTCCGGATTTCAACCGTCGCCTCCACCACTCCCTGCGTTCCTTTCGTCGCTTCGAAACAATCGAAGAACGTATTGTCCAGGACATACTCAAAAGAGTGTTTCCCCTCTCCCAGTCCCCGGAATGCGATTTTATATTCTCTCAACCTGTCCACTGACTTAGAAGTAAAACGGCGCAAAGATAAAAGAAAAAGTAAAAAGTAAAAAGCAAAAAGCGAAAAAACACGATTTACTCCCTTTAGCGGTATTTCCCGCTCTCTTCCAGCATACTGAGGTAGCTGGCATACCTCGTCTCGCTGATTTCATCCCGTTCCACCGCCTCCAGCACGGCGCATCCCGGCTCGTGGACGTGCGTGCAGTTGTAAAAACGGCACGCTTCCGCCCGGGCAAAGATTTCGGGGAAATAATGGGATATTTCCTCCTTCTTCATATCTATCGTGCCAAAACTGCGGATGCCCGGCGTGTCGATGATGAATCCCCCTCCGCTCAACGGGAACATCTCGGCAAAAGTCGTCGTGTGCTTTCCCGAATCGTGGGCGTCCGAAATCATCGCCGTTTTCAATTGCAAGCCCGGTTCTATCCGGTTAATCAGGGACGATTTCCCCACGCCCGACAACCCCGACAGGACAGACACCTTGTCCCTCAACAACTCCCCGACCGCGGGAAGGTTCTCTCCGGTCAGCGTGGAAACGGCGAGGCAGGGATATCCTATCTTGCCGTAAATCGCGGACAAGCCTCCCAGCATCGCCCGGTCCTCCTCGTCATACAAATCCAGCTTGTTGAACACCAGGGTCACCGGAATGTTATACGCTTCCGCGCTGGCAAGGAAACGGTCGATAAACACCGTCGAGGTGACCGGATGATTGACCGTCACGACCAGAAGCGCCTGGTCCACATTGGAAGCAAGGATATGCGCCTCTTTCGACAAATTCGTCGACTTGCGGATGATGTAATTTTTCCGGGGCGTTATCCCGGCTATCACATAGCCGTCCGCGCTTTCCTCCACCTCCACGACATCCCCCACGGCAACCGGGTTGGTCGTCCGGATGCCCTCCATACGGAACTTCCCGCGAATACGGCATTCCAACTGTTTCCCGTCGTCCAATCGCACGACATACCAGCTTCCGGTTGATTTAATGACAGTGCCTCTCTCCATAAACTTATTATTTCCAGACAAAGATAACAAGAAGATTTTATTTATCTTTGTACGGAGAACTTTGATTTCAATGCGCCGGACATCGGTGCGGATTCCGTTCGTACTCCGAATTTTATAAACTGCGACCCTATGAAAATCGTATTCGCCACCAACAACAAGCATAAACTGGAAGAAATCAACCAACTGCTGAGCAATCAGCACGAGATTGTCTCCCTGTCGGACATCGGCTGTCACGACGACATTCCGGAGGACCACGACACCCTGCAAGGCAACGCCCTGCAAAAAGCCCGTTACATCAAGGAGCATTTCGGCTACGATTGTTTTGCCGACGACACCGGACTGGAGGTGGATGCGCTGGACCGGCGTCCCGGCGTCTACTCCGCCCGTTATGCCGGTCCCGAAAAGGACTCCCGGAAGAATATGGAAAAAGTGCTGTCGGAAATGCAGGGCATTTCGCAACGCAAGGCTTGTTTCCGCACCGTCATCGCCTTGATTCTGAACGGACAGGAACACCTTTTTGAAGGACGCGTGGACGGAGAAATCCTGACGGAACGGCACGGCGACGCCGGATTCGGATACGACCCCATTTTCCGCCCCGACGGATATGCGGAAAGTTTCGCGGAAATGCCTATGGAGGAAAAAAACAGAATCAGCCACCGGGGCAGGGCGACGCAAAAATTGGCGGAATTTCTGAAAACCATTGCTCCGGAGATGCCCTGACGTTCCGGCAACCAAAAACCGTTTCAAGTGGAACTCTGCAAAGCCGTCATATTAAAAACGCAGTCTTATTCAGATACCCGGAAAATCATCCACGTCTATTCCCTGGAAAAAGGCTACCTCTCCCTGATGTCGCCCTCTTTCCTGTTCAAGCGAAAAAACAACCCGGTACATCTTATGCAGGTATCGGAAATCGAATATTCCGGGAACGAAAAAAGCCGTTTCCAGCAATTGAACACGATTTCCCCGTTGCTCAACCTGCCTACCCTGTACTTCGACGTGGTCAAGATGAACATCCTTTTGCTGTGGGGGGAGGTGCTCGACCTGTTGCTGAAAAACGAAGGCAAGAACGAAGCCTTGTTTGAATTTGTCGTCCGCTCCGTGGAATACCTGAACTCCGCCACCCAGGGCGTCGGCAATTTCAACCTCCTGTTTCTCTACCGTCTCGCCGGACTCATCGGCTACCGCATCCACTCGGAATCCTGGCAGGAGGGATATGTGTTCAGCATCCAGGACGGCGGTTTTCATCCGGCGGACGACGGAACCGCCCGCATCTCCGGTCCGAACACCGCGACCGCCATACACAGACTCTGCACCTGCCCCGTCCACGAGGCGAAAGACATCCCCTTGAACCAGTCCGCCCGCAACACCCTGCTCGACATCATCTTCCTCTTCTACACCACCCACCTCGGCATCGACTTCAACATCAAAAGCATCCAGGTCATCCGGGAGATTTTTCAAAAGTAAATCTCATTGAGTTATACTAAGTTTTTTTGTATCTTTGATTTTGCCCTAGATACTTCTGCTCGACAAAGCGCAAGTAAACTTGCTTTTGCTCTCGCTTATTTGTATCTTTGCATTGTACGAAACCCAGATACGATGAAGATTAACAGTATATCTATCGAATATTTCCGGGGATTGCAGCATATCCACATCCCTCAGCTTGACGAACACGTGAATTTGTTTGTAGGCATTAATGGAGCCGGAAAATCAAGTATGCTTGATGCAATCTCTCTTGTTTTTTCATGGTATATCGCCAGAATCTTGTCCATCAAGGGGCGTGGTCGAGATATTCCCAAAGATGACATATCGCAACATTCTCCTAATGGCTGTATCATTGAGTTGGGAATGGGCGATGAGCATTCCTGGAAACTTTATAGGAGCCTGAAATATCATAAAACCGATAAATCGGATTTATCGGCAATGAATCAGACGGTGGCAGCTCTTCGTGCCGAACTTGATGACAATGAGAATGGTTCTCTTCCCATCATCGCCCATTATGGTGTAAATCGTACAATACCCAATACCTATCCCCGCCTTCCTCGAAGCAAGTATGCTTTTTCACAACTTGACGCTTATAAAAATGCGTTGACAGGAGGGCAATTGTTCTCGGACTTCTTCAACTGGTTCCGGTTTTCTGAAGACTATGAAAATGAACAATACAAGAACAATGCAAGCTACCGAGACCACGGACTTGAGACCATAAGGCGTTGTATGAATCTTATTATGCCCGAGTACTCCGACATAAAGGTTTCCCGCCGTCCTCTTGCGCTCACCATGAAAAAAGGAAATGAGATTTTTAAAATAAATCAACTATCCGATGGCGAAAAATGTTATATCGCGCTGGTCTGCGATATCGCCAGACGTTTAGCCATCGCCAACCCTTGCGGAGACCCGCTAAAAGGTGAAGGAGTCGTGCTGATAGACGAGATTGACCTGCATCTGCACCCCAAATGGCAACAAAGCATCGTTTCAAGATTGGTAGAAACATTTCCAAACTGCCAGTTCTTTATCACGACGCATTCTCCCATTGTCGCATCTGATGTAAACGGGAAAGTGTTCGGCATCAAGAATGGCGAAATCATACAGCAACGCACCTTCGGCAAATTATCGTCGAACATCCTCTCCTCTGTCTTCGAAATGCCTGCTGCCCGTAATTTACGTGTTCAATCCCTCATCGATTCCGGCTACGATGCCATCGACAAGATGGATGAACCCATGTATTCCCAAAAACTGGGTGAATTGGTAAAAATATTAGGTGCCGACGATACGGCGATAACAGGGCTTAGAATAGAGAAATCAAGAAGAGACAAAATTGCCGGCAAATGAAAACAATCATAAAGTCCGACACAAACCCATGCCTGAAAACGGCAAGAGAAAACGGCTGGACTTGGGATGATTTTCATTCCCATGCTCCTGACGATTACATAAAATGCCGGGAACAAGCCCTCGCCGAACAACAGTATGAATGTGCATATACCGGGCTGTGGCTGGGAGATGGAAGCTCTCAAAAAATCCACATTGATCACTTCCGTAAACAATCCCTGTATCCCGAACTGACCTTCCACTGGCACAATCTGTTTGCCACCGCAAAAGATTCCGATTATGGAGCGGATTTTAAAGACGGTGTCATACACGGTCCGCGGAATCATTCCGACAAACAGTATGACGCATTCTTTTCTCCCTTGGAAACCAACCTGAAAGATTATTTTTGGTACAGGCAAGACGGGAAAATTGAGCCAAATCCAACCTTTGACGAAATCAGAGACAAAGAGCTACTGGCAAAAATCCGTAATACCATCGAAATTTTCAATTTGAATGCCGATGATATGAAACATCGGAGAAGAGGCATCATCGAATCCGTAAGAGGTCTGCGACAATTAGACGACACAGAGGTCATTACTTGTATGCAGACGTCTGGATTCTCCTTTGTTGTAGAATTTGAACTACAACACAGAAATGATTCATAAGATACATCCGGGCAAAAAAAAGAGGCTGTCTGAATCAGACAGCCTCACGGAATAGGATTTCTGTATCAAAAATCAAAAATAGAAGTTCAGATTAAGAGAACCGCCGAGGCATTCTGTCGCCATATAAAAACCTCTGTTCCCCGGAGATTTCAAATCCGTCCGTTTTTCAATCCGGTTGAGCTTGGTGTTATAACCTTCGCTTTCCACGTATGTCTTGCTACCACATAAGTAGTAAAGGCTTAAGTTCACTTCAGCACCTAAAGAAATCTTCGGAGCAACGAACCATTCCACGCCGGCGCTACCGGTAATGCCGGTATAAAAGTTGGCTCCGGTGTTGAAAGAAGTTAATACACGATAACCATCTCGAAGAGATATCGATTGCTCCTGGTCCTCAGATTCTTCCGGTAGCTGAGCCTCATCACTCACTCCCGGATTTTGGTTTATGTTGGTCATCTGATTACCATAGTCGTATTTTACTTTATCGTTCATAAAAGCAAACAATACACCAACACCAAAAACGCCCTGAATCCTTCTCTCTCCCTTACGATATTCACCTCCCAACAAGATGCTGACACCGTTTCTGTTGGTGCGGATTTTGTCTACGACTTTTGCTTCGCCCAATGGATTTAAAATCGATGCCTTGTCATCGTCCACATAATACCGCTCCGTTTCGGAACTGATTTTCAATCCGATATTGGCACGCAACGCAAACTTGTCCGTCAGGAAATATTTTCCCATAATGGAAACGTCCGGCATCAAGGTTTTGAAGTTTTTGGTCGTATCCTCAAACAACTCGTTTAATCTACCGCTTTTTGTGAAAGGTGTACCGCTTAGATGTTTCAACGGTTTATCTTTTTTGTTGAATATGGAACTCACGTAATTCAACAAAGGAACCACATCCACGCCTACCGCCCAGTCGCCTTTCTCCGGGAGGTATTGTTTCATTGCCTTTGTCTCAACCTTTTCTGTTGTATTCTCTTGGGCATTTGTATTCATCAAAGAAAGTAAGCCTATCAAGAGTATGAGTAATGTTCTTTTCATATTTTTTATTTTATTGTTTTTCATTCAAAATCAACATTGTACCATTCATACTCATTCCAATAATAACCATAATTTGCGCTAATTTCTTCCGATGTAACGTATACCATTTTTACTTTAATCTCTCCTGAGTAATAAATGCTTTTTGATTGTGAACTAATGATTCCCCGTTGGTAATCAGAATATTGAAACCATTCTCCTCTTGATATATTATAATATCTACCATAATCGTAGTAATAATAAAAAGGAGTGTATGGAACCTGGTTTACTGTTACTAAAACAGTGCTTATAGATTCTGGAATAGAAAATTCAGCTATTCCATTAATGTCTGTCGTACTACTCCAGGCACCTTTTCCATAAGCATCAGTAAGGGTTACTACAATCCCCTTTTGAGATTTAAAACAAATATCATCGTAACCCTTGAAAGAACCCAATCCTACTTTAACAGTTACACTCTGAACGACTTCGTTGTTCTCATATCTGTTAAATTCATATTCTAAATCGTAAAATTTTATATCATTGGGAAAAAGTTTTATTGTTTCTTCTGCCGTAGAAAAAACTCCTTCTTCAGCTCTATATGAATCCTCCTCACCACTATCGTTCAGTCTTACATACCTACAAGAATCAACAAAAGATTCGGCTTGTATTCTCACATTTGCACCTTCTTCCGGTACAGGAATTTCAATTTCATAGTTTCCATTTTTATCTGTTTTGGTCTGAATGACAGTAAAACCCTCTTCCCCTTCCTCAAACTCATCATTGGAGATTTTTATAAAGATTTGTTTATTGGCAACAGAATCAATTATTTCTCTACTATAATAAGTACCATCATAAGAATTATATGTATATACTTTTTTTACACAATATGAGAC
>CAMWQQ010000050.1 GCA_947176455.1 uncultured Odoribacter sp.
CACCATCCAGCCGTCCATATAGGGATTGACCGTGCGCATGCTCAATGCGGCATAAGTGCTCACATTGGTGGTTGTATCCGTCAACTGGAAAGTCACCGAATAAGACTTGGTTTTCTGGGCAGGAAAGGTAAGCCTCAGCTCTTTCGTGGTGATTGAATCCACCACCCTCTCTCCGTCCTCGGTGTACGACACCACCCACAAATACTTCAGGTTATCCTCACCTTTCAGCAAAGTCTGAGTCACTGCCGGATAAAAAACGGTATCATAATCCGTCGTCCGCACTTTGAAACGATAAAAACCGTTCTCACTTTCAGGCTGCATCACGAAACTCACCGTATTGATATCCTTGTAGTCGTAATTGCCTTGATCATCATAGCATCCCGCCAATCCCCACAAAAGAGGAAAGGACAATATCAAGATTAAACATATATTTTTCATACGAACACATTTTTATCAGTTAAAATCAAAAGGCAAATCGGGGTCGTTGTCTTCGTTGTATTTATTCAAAGCATTAATTAGCAAAGTTTTGGCATCGGCTTTAGGCTTTGTATATTCCCAATAATCACCAAATCCAGGAATCTCTCGGAACAATACCCACAAAACGAACGTCTTTTTCGCATCGGAATACTCTTTCCCCCAAACATCCGTATAGTTGTTCCAGTAATTCCATTTGCCGTTGGTAACCGGGAAATCGTTTAACAAGGTCTTGCCTGTTTTCTGATTGTACCAGTCCACGCAACAACGGAATACCGTAGCCCAATGCTCTTGAATCTGATTCGTCCACCACTGTCCTCCTTCAAACTCTGCAATCACATAATTCATATACTCTTCTTTCTCCTCCGAATACTCGCCCAACAACTTCGTATCCCACCAAGCCGGCGTTTTCGGGAAATCGGTAATCTCCTGCCCCGGATGAGCGGTATTATAAGTCGCAACTTCGGCTAATATCGCATCCATTTGATATTGAATCGCATTAGCATTTCCGTCTTTTAAACTATTTATGTCATACGACCAGGGTATCCCGCGATTCAACACCACTTCCACCACGATATCCCGTTTTACCGACGAATAAGGTCCGAACAGATGTACAAAAGCATCCCACCACTCCGGTTTGCCTTCATCCTTAAAGGTATAGTTCAACAGATTTTCCGGATGTTCCAGATTGTACCGGTCCACACACCGGCGCAACACCGGTGCCGCATAGTCCCAGGTCGTTTCTCCGATTTGATAGTTCTTACTTTTCGGGAAAAGTTTCAGCACCACAAACTCCTGCTTCTCCAGCGACCAGTCCTCCAAAATCGACTCTCTCCACCAGGACGAACGCTCCGTATTCCTCGGGAATTCAACCCCTTCTCTCGGTTCTTCCGCCAATACCTCCCGGAACAAAAGATTCCACCATTCCAGCTTTGAATTTTCCAAAAACTGCTCTTCTTTGCTTCCATATGTTTCAAGCATCTCCTGCATAAAAGCATACTTCTCCATGGAAAATTCGCCCAACAAACTGGTTCGGTTATCCCACCATGTCCATTTGGGCATATTCGGGAAAGTAAACTGCTTCTGCTCCTCTTCCGGAACGGATGCATTAAACTTCTCTAACTCAGACCGCAAAAAGGCGTTGTACAAATCCGTCCGATTCCACATGTCATAATCGCTCCGGTGAAACAACTTGTTGCTGACCGTCACCATAAAAGCGTATTTTTCCGGGTCGAACTCCCCGAGCCACTCTTCCCGATACCGCCAGTCCAAAGGTTCATCGTAACGGTCGGCAATTTTCAATTCATATACGGCACACTCTTCCGCCCCTTTCTCGAAAAAGGCATCGTCCCCGTCCGTATTTACCGCTATGCCGACGGTGAAATTGCCCCGGGTTTTTGGACGCAACACCGTAAATTCTATCGTATCCAGCAACTGATTGGGAGCCAGACTATAATAAGGTTCAAAACGGACTTCCGCCACCTTGGACGAATCCTGTCCTTCTACAAACACGGTCTTCAACTTGTAAGGTCGCTCGTCGGGTGTCGGGAACCCCTGCAATTGCAACACCACCTGCATTTTAGTCTCCGCCAGCGAATCTCCCCAATAATAAGCCTCATCGTTCCGAGTCTCATAAGCCGTCGCAAAATTAAAACTCTTGCTTCGCTCAAAACTTCTGCTAAACTGCAGGGCATCCTTGTCCTGAACATATTGCACCAGGTCATCCTCCTGGCAAGCCAGCATCCCCGACAAAAGCATTAAATATATATACTTTCTCATCTTTTGGTCATTTTTTATGATACAATCAGTCGTTTCCGGAACCATAGGCAATCTCATCGTCCGGGGTCGGCAACACATAATACGGTTGCATTTCGATTACCGGACAACGGTAGAAAGTCTGACGGTTGTGACGTTTCAGGAAATAGAAATACTGTCCTTCTGCAAAGAAGTCCTTGCTGTATTCCAAATTCAGCGCCTCTATCCGGGCATCCTCGTCATAAGCATCGTTAGCCTGATAATTGTTCGCTTTGGAAATACCGCGCACGTTCCGTACCCGGTTGATGTAGCTCACGCTCTCCGGCAAATCCACCGATTCCGCCAGGATATAATACATCTCGGACAGTCGAATCAAAGGGATCTTTTCCTTGTACAATATGTCTGAACCCAAATACTTCCGACACATTCTGCCATTCGTTCCGAAAATGAAACCATAACCGTTCCGATAACGGATATCATTCAGTCCGATACCGCGGGTGGCTTCAAACACCGTTTCCGCATTCTCGCTCGAAATGTACAATTCGCCGCTGTACGTCGTCAGGTCTGCCCAGTCGCTCCGCAGTTTCTCCTCCATATCGTCCATGCCCAAGGCAAAAAGCGTCTCCCCGAACATGGCAACATCCTGACCGTTGTTTGTCACCAATTCCAAACCGCACCCGTCAATGACTTCCTTCGCCTTGGTGGCCGCATTTTCCTTGTCGTTTATCCACAGGTACACCCGTGCCATCAAGCCCTTCACGGCAAACAGGTTCATCCGGTGTTGCCGGTTGTTTTCCAAGTTATCCCCTGCCAACAGCCTTTCCGCCACTTTCAAATCGGCACGAAATTGAGCGACAATCTCGCTGGCGGGCACCCAGTCCGTGCGGTCGGCATTAAACTCTGCACGCCAGGGCAGGCACTTCATATCCGGATCTTCGGAATAAACCGGTCCGTACAAACGGAGCAAATCAAAATAATGGAAAGCACGCAATCCCAGCGCCTCTCCTTTCATCTGCTCCCAAAGACCTTCCGTCAGCACAACCTCCCTGCCACCATTTTCCAAATGTCTCAACAGGCTGTTCAGGTTGGCTATCGTCAAGAACAATTCCCTCCATACGTTATTCACATATCCCTTGGCACTGGCATTGGTCTTGTAATTGTAACGCTCGGCACGTCTGGCATCCGTCGGTGCCATGGACGGGTCATAATTATCGTAACGCTGCACCAGTTGCTCTATAAAACCGTAAGAGAGGGTCTCCCCGTAATTTTCCGTCAGCGTCATACGGGCATACGCTCCTATCAAGGCGCTCTTGAAACCGTTTTCCGAGGAGAACAACTTATCCGCTTCCACCTCCTCTTTGGGAGAAACATTCACCCAATCCGAACAAGCGGACAACAACACGGCAAACGCCATTCCTATAACTATTATCGTTTTTTTCATCATAACCTCCCTTCTGATTAATTAAACAACACGGACAAGGAAAGATTGAAACTCCGGGCAAACGGATACTCCAATCCCCGTTCCTGCTTTACCGTAGAAAGTCTGCCGATATCCTGCATGGAAGCATTCAGCGACAAGCTCGCAATCTTACAAGCCTCCAAGAACTTGAAGTTCTTCGGGTCCATACGATAACCGACACCGATTGAAGAGAATACAAACTCATTGTAGCGTTGCAAGAAACGGGTACTGGTCGGTGTGTTCTGATTACTGAGACTGATTTTCTTGTACTTCGCATACCGGTTGGTCGGACTCCAGCGTTCAGCACTGTTGGCACGCTTGTCCACATTCCGGGCAATATCCGAATTTTCTATCTTGTCCAGTAGCGTCTGGTTGAAACGCTTACCACCCCATTGGAAAGAGAAACCCAGGTTCACGGACAAGTTCTTCCACATGAACGAAGAAGGAATGGTACCCCGCACTTTGGGTTCCGTGTCACCTACCGGAATCTTGTCAGTAGGATCCCAGACGAAAGTCTTCTCACCGTTCAGCTTCCGGAACATCTCCTCGCCCGTAGCCGGGTCAATACCCAACGAAGGCACCAGCTTGAGCACCGTCGTAGACTCGCCTTCCTCGTAAATCGGCAGAATCTTGGAACGATTGTTCAGGTTATCCTTATTCATCTCCTTCAACTCGTTGGACAACTTCTTAATCACGTTCCGGTTGTGGGTAAAGTTCACTCCCAATGACCACTGGATTTGTCGCTTGTAATCACTAATCAGCAAACCGTTCAACGTGACATCGACACCCTCGTTCAATACGGCACCGATATTCCTCGTCAACGTGGTGAAACCGGTTGAAGGCTGAATGTTCGTCTCCAACAGCATCTGATCCGTATAATTGTGGTAATAGGATGCAGAGAAATTCAAACGGCTGTTCCACAAGCCCAATTCCAACGCCACGGATTTCGCCTTGGTCTTCGACCATTTCAGTTGGGGATTTCCGATAGCCATCAATTGTGCTCCCAACACGTCAGCTCCCGGATAAGGGAACATCAGGTCGGAAAACGAATAGGTCTCTTTTGCCTGATAAGGAGAATAGCTTTGCGAACCGGTGATACCCATGTTCGCCGTCAAGGTCAGATTGGAAACAATGGTTCCGGTAAACCATTTCTCCCGGAACATGTTCCAACGCACACCTGCCGACCAGAAAGGAGCCATTTTCGTATCCGCCCCGAACTGGGAAGAAATGTCGCCATGCAGGTTGAAATCCACGGAATAGCGCTGGTCGTACATGTAGTTCAAACTACCCAGCACGCCTACCGACCGGTTGGTCGCCTCGTTTCCGTTCACATCGCGGTCCATTTCAAAAGCGAACAGGAAATCAGTCATGTTGTCGTCCGGGAAACCCTTGGCGGACAAATTGACGCCGTTGCTCTTGGAAGACTCCACGTTCCAACGCGCCATGACGAACAAACCGTGCTTGTCTTTCACCAGGTTGTAATTCAAAGAAGCATTCGCATTCCAGCTGACCGACTCTCCGATGTTCTTGGAATAAGAACCGCGCTTGGTGATATCCGGCTCCATTTGAGGGGCAAAATCCGTATGATGCGATGACTTGAACTGCTCTGCCCGGGCATGGCTCTTGGTAAACGATACCTGACCGTTGACACGCAAGTTTTCCAGAATCGCATATTCCCGTGAGAAATTGTCCACAACACTGAAATTCTTGGATAAATCCTTGGACGGGAATTGCGTATTGTACAACGGATTGGTAATTGTCACCTGGTTGCTTCCGGCCGCCATGGGCTTGATTTCAATCACATCTTTATAACGCCCGTTCTCATCCGTCAGACGATAATAAGGATTCAGTTTCGTATAGGTTGCAAACGAACCGTAAGGCGAGTTGTTCGCATCCGTGTTCGTCATGCTCAATGAATTGCTGATGTTCCATTTCTTGCGACGATAGGACAACAACAAGGTCAATCCCGTATTGGCACGGTCTGAACCTTTCATCACACCGAATTCATTTCCATAATTCAACGCCAAAGAATAGCGAATAGCTTCATCGCCCCCTTCTATGTTCAACGTATGACGATGCGTAATCGCAGTACGCAAAGGCTGTGACAACCAGTAGGTATTGATGCCCCGCAGGATTTCCTCCTTATAGCGGTTGTAATAGTTCAACAGATTAGTCGTGGTAAACAAGCCTGCCTTGCGTTCATATTCCAGTTTTTCGGCAGCATTCATCAGGTTGTAATCCGAAAGGTCGGGAACCGAAACACCAACGTTGCCACTGTAATTCAAAGTCAAGGCGCCCGGTTTCGGTTTCTTGGTCTCGAACACGATCACGCCGTTGGAAGCCTTCGAACCGTACATCGCCGTACCGGCGGCATCTTTCAATATCGTAATGGATTCCACCCGTTCCGGGTCCAAATCGACAATCCGCTGCAAGGAAGTCTCAAAACCATCCAAAATGAACAACGGCATATTGGGACGGTTGGAATAATCGCCCATCATCATCTGGAAACCGGTCGGGTCGCTGGCTCCCAATTGCACATCCCCGCGCAACCGGAACTCCGGCAGTCTGTTCGGGTCCGAACCATATTGATTGTTCTCCACAATGTGGAAACTCGGGTCGAAAATGGACAATGCCTGCAACAGGTTATTCGGATTGAGGCGTTTCAGTTCCTCGCCCTTGACCGTTACATAACGTCCCGTAAATCCGGAAGCCTTCCTCGGTGCCATACCGGTCACCACCACGCCTTCCAGCTCGGCAATCATCGGCGTCATCTTCACCATTATGCCCTCCAGATTATCAACAGAAGACAGTTTCAACTCTTCCGTTTCGTAACCGATATAGCTGATGACCAATGCCGTCGCAGCGCCTTGCATCAATTCAATGTGGAACTTTCCGTCCACATCCGTCACAACACCCATACCGCGCTGTTCTTTCAAAACAACACTTGCGCCAATCAAAGGCTCTCCGTTCTGGGCATCGATTACCGTACCGTTTACCTTCTGCACGCCAACAGACGGCAACTGCGCCTTCTGTCTCAGCACAATCGTGTGGTTCAACTGATATTCCACGTCCACGGAATAATCTGCCAACACCTGCCCCACGACATCGCGCAACTCCCGGTCCTTGATATCCAAAGAAATCTTCTTTGAAAAATCAAAAGCCGAATGATTGTAAAAGAAACGGACATCCGCCACTTTACCGATTTTATTCAATACCTCCTCCACCGTTTCATTGGCCGCCTGCAATGAAATTTTCTTTTTCTGGTATTCATCCTCTCCAGCAGCCCTCGCTCCTCCGGAAAAAACCAGCATGAACAAGGCAAACACAAGGAAACGGAAACCCGTTATTCCTCGCAATAGTCTTTTTTTCTGCATAATGTAAATATTTAGTTAGTAGACTTGTTTTCAATTCGCACACAGACTTATTTCTGCATTTCAGTCAATTCTTTCTTGTATTTTTTGTTCTTGTTGTATTTCTTGAAGTACTCTTTGGTAAGCTTGGCAATCAGGTCGAAATCATCCTGCTGACCGCTTAGCGCATTGTAAAACAGCACATACAACGCCACATCACGGACATCCCCGTCATAGAACTTCACCAGTTCGTCGTAAGACTTCTGCAAATTCCTCTCATACCGCCACGGTTGTCCGTTGCGCCTTGCCTCCACCTTGTCGACATACTCCTTGTAATCCAGCAACCATCCCGCATAAGCAAAACTCTTCAAAGCCGCCTTGGAATCCCTCACCCGATATCCGTCCAGCACGTTCCAGAATCCTTCCGGCGCACATTCGTCAATGCTCTTTTTATTCACATCCGCCACGATGTAGGGATATTTCACCAGATTGGAAAGGTACATCCCCTCCAACTCGGCATAAACATACTCGTAGGCAAAAGGGTCCACCTGTGCCCGTACCGCTTCCAGCAACTCCTGTTCTTTCTTCCAGTTCGCCAGTGTCGCGGCATAATATTCCTCCACCGGGACACGAGTCACCACAGCGGCAAGCGGATTGGTCTTGTAACGCCCGGCAACCCGGTGGTTGCGTCCGTCCCGAATCGCCTCATTCAAAGCCACGGCAGAAGGAGTTCCCTGAAATTCTGCCGTCCGGTAATTCTTGCCGGAAAAATGAATGTCGGCATGAATCTCGTCCCCCGGACAAACCAGCAACCACATCCACAAATTGACCTTTACCAGTGCCGGTTCCTTCAATTCCACTTCAAACTCCATGCGATTGCCGGCAACATAAGGGAACTGCATATTGTTGTCCGGATTATCGATAAACTCAAAATCAATGACCTGACCGGTATAACCGTCGGCAACGGCACTGATTTTGGTTGTTTTCTGCGCCTGCACGCCCACGACAAGCAAACAGACGCACAAGCATGCGAATAGTCTTTTCATAACGGCTTACTTTTTCTTTTTCAACAAAGACTTGACGGTATCTATCAACTGCTGTCCGCGCAGATTGATCGCTTCCACTTTTCCCTCCGGATTAATCAGGATGGTATAAGGCACTGCACTCAGATTATATTTCCGTGCCACCGGTCCCTGCCATACGAGGAAATCGCACGCCTGTGGCCAGGTCATTCCCAGATCCTTCACCGCCTTTTTCCAGTCTGCCTCTTTCTGGTCGAGCGAAATACCGATGATTTCAAAATTCTTTCCCTTGCACTCCTTGTAGAGTTTCACCACATTGGGCATTTCCCGCCGGCACGGTCCGCACCAGGATGCCCAGAAGTCGAGCAACACATATTTTCCGGCATAATCCTTCAATTCGATTTCCTTACCGTCTATGCCACGAATATGGAAAGCCGGAGCCTCGATTCCCACCTTGAATTCCTTGTTGGCAATCAACTCGTCCAGCTCCTTGGTATAAGGATGCTCGTTCAAGCAGGCATTCAATTGTCCGCGGAGAGCTTTCAGCTCGTCCAACGACAACTCTTGCGTCATTTCAAACAGCATGATAAAAGGTGCAAAAGCCTGGTCGTTGTAGAACTTCACCATATACTTCTCCATGTTCAGCTTCTTGAAGTTCTGTTCATTCGTGCGATGACGGAACAAACTGTCCTCCACTTCGGCAGAACCACGTCCGAAACGCTTGTAATGAATATCCGAAGCCACCAGCATGCTGTCAATCCAATGGCGCACTTGCATCTGATGCAAATTCCAGAGACCGTTGTTGATACTCCCTTTCGTGACCGCACCTAAAAAATAGTTGGCACGCATATCTACTTGCAACTGTCCCTTTTCCAAGAAAATAGGCGCCAACTGGCCGTCCTTGCTCTGGATGAAATGAATCACGGAATGCTCCGGAGCTTCACCGGCAAAACGAAAACGTCCATCCACCACCTCGGCGCTGTCAATACGCGTCTGCGGTCCGTGCATACGCTCCTCCCGTACCAAATACACTTTCCCCTCGTATGCACCATTGATTCTTCCGTTGATTTCATACGCCCTGTCATTGGAGACAACCGCATCTTCCACCTGCTGCCCGAATGCCGCACCGGTCATCCACACGATGACGCTAAAAGTTAACCACTTCTTCATTTGTCTGATTTTAAATTTATGATCTGATGATTATTGTATTGACACCACATTTCCCGTCCGGCTGCACTTCACGGCAGACACCTCTTCCAATCGCTCAAGAAATACTTCCAATGCCTCTTCCTTGT
>CAMWQQ010000051.1 GCA_947176455.1 uncultured Odoribacter sp.
CGCTGCGCTTTCTTTGAATGAATTGTTTGCCATTTTGTTGCGTTCGGGTGTCGGCGGAGAGTCTGCCCTGGAACTGGCAAGGCGGATATTGACGGATTACCGGAACGACTTGAACGAACTGGCACGGTGTGAGGTCAGGGGATTGATGAACCGTTATAAGGGCGTCGGAATGGCAAAGGCGGCATCCATTATTGCGGCAATGGAAATCGGGCGCAGGAGAAAGCCTGAGGATACGGGACAGAAAACCGTGATTCGTTGCAGTCAGGATGCTTATCATTATATCCGCTCTTTTCTTGCCGATTTGGAGCATGAGGAGTTTTGGGTGATTTACCTGAACCGGGGAAATCAAATCAAGGGATGCGAATGTTTGTTTTCCGGAGGGATGGATGGAACGGTAATCGATGTCAGGGTATTGTTCCGGAAGGCTTTGGAGATGAAGGCGGCCGCCTTGATTGTCGTGCATAATCATCCGGGAGGCACCTTGCGTCCGAGTTCGTGCGACGAATCCATTACCCGGAAAATACGGGGAGGCGGTGATTTGCTGGACATAAAATTGCACGACCATATCATTGTCGGTCGGAGCGGATATTATAGTTTTGCGGACGAGGGGAGGCTGAAAGCCACAGGGGAATGAAGCGAAAGTGACACATTGTCAGCACGAAATCCTGCGCAATGGCAGTTTTTGGGTATTGGCAAAGTTTTTGTTAGCTTTGCTTTTATGATTTTAAGGGTATCCGGCGATACCTTTTGTGTTGGAATTCGTTTCTAAACAGGTAGGAATTAATGAAATAAAAAAATATAGTGTCATGTCTAAGGAAAAAAAGGATACTCGAAAACAGAACGAGGAAGAAGAATTGCACGAGGTTGAGGATGTGCGGGAGGAAAAAGAAGCGGTAAAGGAAGAGACGGCAAAGGAGGGAGAGAAAGGACAGGTTCAGGAACTGGGAGAGAAGTTGGAGGCGTTGAATGACAAGTACTTGCGTTTGTCTGCGGAATTTGACAATTACCGGAAACGCACCTTGAAAGAAAAAATGGAATTGACCAAAAGTGCCGGTGAAAAAGTATTGTCCGGCATATTGCCCGTTATGGATAATTTCGAACGGGCGTTGAAAAGTATGGAGACGGCGCAAGATGTTCCGGCATTGCGGGAAGGCGTTGAACTGATTTATTCGAATTTCAAGGACTTTTTGTCACAGAACGGGGTGAAAGAAATCGAATGCCTGCATGCGGATTTCGACCCGGAATTGCAGGAGGCGGTGACGAAAATACCCGCACCGGCAGAGGATTTGAAAGGGAAAGTGGTGGATTGCATACAGAAAGGGTACATTTTGAATGACAAGGTGATTCGTTTTCCCAAGGTGGTGGTTGGAGAGTAAACGGAATCGCGATGGGCATTGGCGTGCCGGATAGACAGGACGACTGTCGGGTGTGTCTGTGGTTATAAACAAGAGCTAATGAAATAGGCTGTACCGAATTTCAGTTCTACGGACTGGAATCCGGGATTTGAAATTGAAATCAAAGCAATGGCAGAGAAAAGAGATTATTATGAAGTCTTAGGAGTGTCTAAAAATGCGGATGCTGCGGAGATAAAAAAGGCTTACCGAAAACTGGCTTTGCAATATCATCCGGACCGGAATCCCGGTGACAAGGAAGCCGAGGAGAAATTCAAGGAAGCGGCTGAGGCGTACGATGTCTTGAGCAATGAGGAGAAAAAGCGTCGTTACGACCAGTTTGGTCATGCGGGAATGGGTGGTGCCGGTGGATTCGGTGGTGGCGGTATGAGTATGGACGACATCTTTGCTTCTTTCGGGGATATTTTCGGAAGTTTTGGCGGGTTCGGCGGTTTTGGCGGTGGCGGACGTTCGGCACGTCGGGTCAACAGGGGTAGCAATCTGAGGGTGAAGGTGAAATTGACCCTGGAAGAGGTGGCTACCGGCGTGGAGAAGAAAATCAAGGTGAAAAAATACGTTGCCGACACCCATTGTCACGGTACGGGAGCCAAGGACGGAAAGTCTTTTTCCACTTGTACCGCCTGCAATGGAACCGGACAGATTACCCGGGTCCAGAACACGATATTGGGAGCGATGCAGACCACTTCGACGTGTCCGTCCTGTGGAGGAGAAGGGAAAATCATCAACGAGAAATGTCCTCATTGCAATGGGGAAGGAGTGGAGTTGTCGGAAGAGGTGATAACCTTGAACATTCCAGCCGGCGTGGCAGACGGGATGCAACTTTCATTGAGCGGAAAAGGAAATGCGGCGCGTCGTGGCGGAGTGAACGGGGATCTGATTGTCCTGATAGAAGAAATCGAACATCCCGAATTGGTTCGAGACGGGAATGATTTGCTGTATAATACGTTTGTCAGCTTCCCGGAGGCGGTACTGGGAGATTCCGTGGAAATCCCGACTTTGGAGGGTAAGGTGAAGGTGAAAATTGAACCGGGAACCCAACCGGGAAAGATATTGCGACTGAAAGGGAAAGGGATTCCGGATGTAAATGGCTACGGGAAAGGAGACTTGCTGGTGAAAGTGAACGTGTGGATTCCGAAGAACCTGTCGAAAGAGGATAAGAAGACGATGGAAGACTTGAGACAACAGGCATTTCTGAAACCTGCGGATGTCGATGCCAAGAAAGGCTTTTTCCGGAAAATGAAAGACTTTTTTGAATAAATGTCGTACCAATGGAAGATGATTTCCGGTACGGACAAGAACAAAACATAAAATAGATATCGGAGAGTTCTGGATTCTCCATGTACGATTAAAACGATGGGAAATAAAATTAATGACCCGATAGCCCGTTTGATGGGATTGCGCTACAAGTCGCACCCTTGGCACGGGATTGAAGTAGGAGAAGGAGCTCCTGAAGTGGTGACCGCTTTTATCGAAATGGTGCCTACCGATACGGTCAAATACGAATTGGACAAGGTGAGCGGTTATATCAAAATCGACCGTCCCCAGAAGTATTCGAATGTCGTACCGGCATTGTATGGTTTCATTCCGCAGAGCTATTGCGGGGATTTGGTGGCGGCATACGCGATGCAGCAGTCGCAGCGGACGGACATCAAGGGGGATAGCGACCCCTTGGATATTTGCGTGTTGACGGAACGAACCATTGCGCATGGAGATATCATCGCCCGGGTGCGTCCCATAGGCGGTTTCCGGATGTTGGACGGCAACGAGGCGGATGACAAGATTATCGCCGTGCTGAAACACGATGCAACTTACAATGTCTATAATGATATTTCGGAACTTCCACACATTGTTGTAGACCGCTTGCGGCATTATTTCTTGACCTACAAGGATATGCCGGGCGAAGAAGGACAGCGTAAGGTGGAAATCACGCAAGTGTACGGGAAAGAGGAGGCTTATGAGGTGATTCGGAGAAGTCTGGAAGATTACAAGAATCATTTTGAGGGGTTGGAGGATATCCTGAGCCGGGTGTAAAAAACGAACATTTTGTAACCAAGCGCCTGATATTGTCGTTATGTAGTCGGGGAATGATAGTTGTGATTCCCCGGATACGTGATATTTTAATGGTGAGATACGATGCTTGTTTTTAAGCCTGTCACTTTGGATTCCATAGCGGAGATAAGGGAATTTCTTCGGTTACAGCCTTACCGGACCTGTGATTTTTCCATAGGGGGCATTTATATGTGGGCTTCCTATTTTAAGTACGAATATGCCATTTTTGAAGGCACGCTTTTTATGAAAGGCTTGTCGGAGGCGGATGCTTCCGAACTGGCTTTTTCTTTGCCCTTGGGGGCTCTGCCGATAAAGGAGTCAATCGAAGTTTTGCGGGAATATTGCCGGGCAATCAATCGGGAACTGGTGCTTTCCGCTGTTCCCGAAAGAGCTATGCAGGAATTGGTGGACGAATACGCCTGCCGGAATTACAAGCTGGAGGATTGGACCGACTATCTCTATGATGGCAAGTCGTTGGCAACTCTTCCCGGGACGTTGTATCATAAGAAAAGGAATCATGTCAGCAGATTCCGGCGGGAGTATCCCGAGGCGGTGTATAGCTGTCTGGACCAATCGAATCTGGATAAGACGCTGGCATTCTTTGAACGTTACAGACAGCAATACGACAAACTGAGTCCGTTGTACCGAAATGAAATGGACATGACGGAGCATGTCCTGAGAAACTTTTCTCTTTTCCGTTTTCTGGGAGCTGTTTTGCTGGTCGGTGATCGAGTGGCGGGCTTTACGGTGGGCGAAATCATCAATGACACCTTGTATGTCCACATTGAGAAAGCGGACAAGGATTTCGAAGGCGTTTACGAGGCATTGAATATGAAGTTTGCGGAAGATGTCCTGTCGGCTTATCCGGAGGTGCGCTACATCAATCGCGAGGAGGATGTCGGGGACGAAGGCTTGCGCAAGGCAAAGTTGTCCTATCATCCGGTCAGCCTGCTGGGCAAATACAATCTGGTGTTTAACAATTGAGCGAGCATCATCTGCCCCAGGAGTCCCGGTCGAGACTGCGATACTGGATGGCCTCGGCGATGTGTTGCGGTGAAATGGACGGTGAAGCATTCAGGTCGGCGATGGTTCGGGACAGTTTGATAATCCGGTCGTAAGCACGGGCGGAAAGTCCGAATTTCTCCATTGCCATTTTCAGCAAAGACACGCATTGGGCGTTTAGTGGGCAGTAGGTTTTCAGTAGGGCGGGAGTCATTTGCGCGTTGCAATGGATGCCCGGATAAGCCTTGAAACGTTCGGTCTGAATTTGCCGGGCGGCAATGACTCGTTGGCGGATTTGCTGACAGGATTCTGCTTCTTGCGTACCGGTGATTTTGTCAAGTTCCACTGGTACCACTTCAATGTGGATGTCGATGCGGTCGAGTAGCGGACCGGAAATTCTGGACAGGTAGCGTTGTACTGCACTTTCTGTGCAGTTGCATTCTTTGGCGGGGTGATTGTAATAACCGCACGGGCAGGGATTCATGGAGGCGACCAGCATGATGTTTGCGGGGTAATCAACACTGTAACGGGAACGGCTGATGGTGATTTTTCGGTCTTCGAGTGGTTGGCGCATGACTTCCAGCACGGACCTTTGAAATTCGGGCAGTTCATCAAGAAAGAGAATCCCGTTGTTTGCCAGTGAAATCTCACCGGGATGAGGGAAGGTGCCTCCACCGATTAGGGCGATGTTGGAAATGGTATGGTGGGGAGAGCGGAAAGGGCGTGCGGTGATGAGTGAAGCGTTCCGGGATAATTTCCCGGCGACGGAATGGATTTTCGTGGTCTCCAAAGATTCTTCGGCCGTCATGGGAGGCAGTATGCCCGGAAGACAGCGTGCAAGCATTGTTTTGCCGGAGCCCGGTGAACCAATCATGATGAGATTGTGGGCACCCGCGGCGGCTATTTCAAGCGCTCTTTTCACCGTTTCCTGCCCTTTCACGTCCTTGAAATCGCAAAAGATGCTGTTGCTTTGTTCCATCGTCAGGGGATTGAAGACTGTCGGGGAAAATACCTGTTTCCGGTTTAAGAAATCGACGACATCCCGGAGGTGCTGAAATCCGAACACTTGAAGTCCGTCGACGGCGGCCGCTTCGTTGGCATTCTCCGAAGGAACAATCAGGCGTTTGAAACCTTCACAGCGGGCGTTGATGGCAATGGGCAGTACGCCTTTTACGGGCACAAGACTGCCGTCCAGGGAAAGTTCGCCCAACATGATGAAGCTCTCCGGTGCCGGCAGGGGTATCTGTTCGTTGGCCGCCAGGATGCCGATAGCCAAGGGCAGGTCGTAGGCAGAGCCTTCTTTCTTGACATCGGCGGGTGCCATATTGATGATGATTCTTTTGCCGGGGATACGGTAGCCGATTTCCCGTAGGGCGGAATCAATGCGTTGCTGGCTTTCTTTGACGGCATTGTCCGGCAGACCGACGATGATGAACTTCGCTCCGTTCAGGAGGTTTACTTCCAGGGTTATGGTGGTGGCTTCAATTCCATTGACGGCACCGCTAAATATCTTGACCAACATGACACCGCATTTTTTAATCGTTCATGTAAGTTAAGTTATTTTTCGGAATAAAACAAGTCGTGGAGCCCTGTAATGGTCTATTCTTTGGTTTTCAGGGTTGCCGTTTCCCCGTCGAAAACGGCGTAGGTGAACCACGAAATCCAATCGCCGGTGTTGATATACCTGCTATTGTCCGAGAGGGGAAAATCCATCGGGAAGTGGCGGTGTCCGAAGATGAAGTAGTCGAAGTGCCGGGTTGCCAGCGCTTGCCTGCAAAACCGGATAATTTCTTCCTGTTCCTCTCCCCGGAAAGAGTCGGCTTCTATTTTTCCATTTCCCAGACGGGAGTGGGAGGACCATTTTTGTGCCAGCAGGATGCCCAAGTCCGGATGAATCCACCGGAAACATCTTTGTAGGAAACAGTTGTGGAAAGTCCGGTACAGCAACAGGTAGCCTTTGTCTTTGGGATTGAGGGCGTCCCCGTGTCCCACCAGCAGGCTCTTGTCGTTTATCCGGAAGATTTCATTGTGCGTATGCAGGACAATACCACATTCCCGTGACAGATAGTCGAACGTCCAGATGTCGTGGTTGCCGGTGAAGAAATGGACGGGAATCCCTTGGTCCGTGTATTCGCAGATTTTTGCCAGAAACCGGGTATGTCCCTTGGGTATGGCTCTTTTGTATTCGAACCAGAAATCGAAAATGTCGCCAAGCAGGCACAGCATACCGCAATCCGGGCGGATGGATTCCAGCCAGGCGACCAGTTGCAACTCCCTCTCCCGGTGATTGGTCAGGACAGGAGCTCCCAAATGAACATCCGAAAGGAAATAAATGCGTTTCCCTTTTTCCAGGTTCAGGGACAGCTCTTGGTCGGGAATCCAGCAGATGAAGTTGTTTTTGCTCATGGCGACTTATTTCAACAAATCATCGAGTCTCTCCTCCAATCGTCTACCGTTCAGGTTTTTGCCGACAATTTCAAATTTCGGATTGATGATGTAGTTTGCCGGAATGTTCTGGATATTATACAATTTGGCTGCGCGGCTATGTAAGCCGTCGGTATCCCTGACGCAAATCCAGTCGATGCCGAGTCGTTTTACTGCATTCTGCCAGGCTTCTTGGTTTTCGTCCAGACATACCTGGTAGATTCGGACGCCTTTGCGCTTGTATTTATCGTACACCTGTTTCAGGTTTTCGATGTAAGATTTGCTATCCCTGGCATTCAGTATCGTGAAATCCAGAATGATATACTTCCCTTTCAAGGAACTGAGGGCTATCGTGTCGCCTTTGGCGTTCGGAAACCGGATCTCCGGCAAGGTATTTTCCGAGTTGGCAATCAATTGGCGTAATTTTTCTCCGCGGATTTCCTTGTTGACTTGATTCAGGTGTGCCAAAATCGCTTGGGTATACGGAGATTCCGGATACATGGCTTTCAAGGAAGAGGCGACAATCTTGAAAGAATGCAAATCCTCTTCCGGACTCAGGACAAAACTGTTGTCGTTGTATTTCTGGTACAAGGCGTAATAAGAGGCGGGAGAAATGGCGTGTTTCAAGATGAAATCCCGGGAGAAATTCGCTTGCTTGTTCTTAACGGAATCCCATTCGGCTGCCACCCGGAACTGTTCTGCCCTGTGTGCCTTGTCCTGGGGAATGGCGGTGAAAACCTTTCTCAAAGAATCCAGGGCGATCTGGGTGTTGTGCAATTGGAAATTCAACAGCTTTATCCACAGCGAATTTTCCGACCCGTCCACCCAATAGTTGTGTGTCAATTCTTCAAGTGTTCCCGTCAGTTCAATGTTAGCGTCCGGTTCGGCGATGAACGTGATAAATTCTCCGGATGCCATTCTCACGTTGAAGAACGTGGGAAGCTCCACGGCGGTTTTGAATTTGGAGCGTCCTTCCGCGTTCGTCCGGGTCGAGTCGATGACCACGGCTTCACTGACATTCAATTGTTCGAGATATACCTTTTGCCGGTTGGCATTCTTGATATTTCCGGTAATCGTGACATTGTCTTGACTGCATGAACTGAAAGCCAGCAAAACGAGTGCGCCATAAAGTATCTTGTTCATCTTTGAAATAGTTTAGGTTTTTGTCGATTGTTCCGAATCCGCACCTCTGCCAAATTCGTTTGACGAAAATACAATTTTTTTAGCACATAGAAAGAGGTGAGGGCTAGAATTTAGTTTGTAAAGTTTATAAAGTTAGAAAGTTCATAAAGTTATGTGTTTTTGAGGTAATTTGTTTCGTGTTTTTGAGATTTTGATGATATATCTGTGGGGAGATTGTTTGATTGGGCTATTTTTTGGGGGAGGGGAAAGAAAAAGTCCCGAAGTGTTAAACTTCAGGACTTTTCTTGGTTTTTCGCCTTTGTTAAGGAGTCCGGCGAGATGCCGAACTCTTTTGTGCGGATAGCTCGTTCAAGCGATTACAGGTCGAGGTACTTGCCTTCCTTGTCGAAAGCTGCCAGAGCCGCATTGACGCCGGGGGTGTCCTCCTTGTAGGTCACGCCGAACCATTTGGCATCTGTTTTCAGTACGTTGACGTTGGCTTTCTTGTCCTTAATCATCTTGTCCACCACTTTCGGGATGTAGAATTCCGATTTCAGGTTGTCCTTGTTTTCCGGGTAGAACTCGATGAATTGTCTTTCGATTTCCTCAAACACCTTGGGAGTGAATGCCCAGAAATTCATGGAAACCAGGTCGTCTGGAGCCAGGATTTTGCCAGAATCCTCGTCTTTAATGACACCGTTTGCGGCAATGCCAATTTTGGTGCATTCCGTCACGGAGGTCAGGTGTCCGTTGGCATCCGATTCGCAGATACCCCGGGAAACCGTACCGTTCTCGGACAACGTGGCGGCAAGTCGGTAGCCGACCAGTCCAAATTCTTGGTCATTGGCTTTTTCTGCCAAAAAGTCATGGGCTTTCACGAAAGCGTCGCTACCGTAGAAATCATCGGCATTCAGCGCGGCGAATGGTTCGTGAATGGCATCTTTTGCTGACCAGATAGCATGGGCGGTACCCCAGGGTTTTTCCCGCTCGATAGGGGGCATTCCTCCCGGCAACTTGTCCATGCTCTGATAGCAGTAGTCGGTTTCCACCAGGCTTTCAGCATATTTTCCGACGAAATCTTTGAATTCCTGTGCGAAGCTCTCCCGGATGACAAATACGATTTTGTCAAAGCCGGCGTGGACGGCATCGTACACCGTATAGTGAAGCAGGGCTTTCTGGTGGGGACCCAGCGGAGTAATCTGTTTCAGACTCCCGAACCGAGAACCCATGCCGGCTGCCATGACTAACAAGGTTGTTTTCTTTTTCATGATGTTAT